>CAXTDO010000820.1:0-3059 GCA_964242315.1 uncultured Flavihumibacter sp. | reverse complement strand
GCATTATGATATTTGCAGTAATATTTATCATCGCCGCACTATCATTCTTCCCGGCCTTAGCGTTAGGGCCTATTGCCGAATACTTTGGAATGTAAACAGGTGTGAGGTATGAGGTAAAACTCCCAGCTCTTTGGAGGGACGATACCTAATAATATTTTTCCTTACACTTCTTACCCCAAACCTCATACCTGATACCTGATAATCACTTCGAACTAAATAATTAAACATGTCAAAGAATCAACCTAATAAACTTTTTGAAGCAGGTTTGGTAAAAACAGCGCTCAAAGAGTCGTTTGTAAAATTAAACCCTGCTTCACTTATCCGTAACCCGGTGATGTTTACCGTAGAAATTTGTACAGCAGTAATGCTACTCGTAGTTATCTGGATTGCAACAGGCGAAAAAGCCCAGGGTAGTTTATCGTATAATCTGCTAATATTTATTATACTGTTCATAACACTTCTGTTTGCCAACTTCGCCGAGGCAATTGCCGAAGCCAGGGGTAAAGCACAGGCCGATAGTCTTCGTAAAACAAGACAGGATACGCCTGCTAAAAAAATATCTGTTAAAGAAAATAATGCAAATGAAATAAGCACAGTGCCGTCTGCACAAATGGCTCTGCGCGACCTTTATCTTTCCGAGGAGGGTGATATTATACCGATGGATGGTGAGATTGTAAAAGGGATCGCCACCATTGACGAGAGCGCCATTACAGGAGAAAGTGCCCCGGTTATAAGGGAAGCGGGTGGTGATAAATCTTCCGTAACAGGAGGCACCAAAGTGCTCTCCGATAGCATTGAAGTGAAGGTGACTACAGCACCGGGCGAAAGCTTTCTCGACAAGATGATTGCACTGGTAGAAGGCGCATCAAGACAAAAAACCCCTAATGAAATTGCATTAACGATATTGCTGGCAGGCTTTACTTTGATCTTTATTATCGTGTGCGTTACACTGCAACCATTTGGTGCGTATGCCAGTACGCCTATTACCATAGCGGCTTTTATTTCTTTATTTGTGTGTTTGATTCCTACTACCATTGGTGGATTGTTAAGCGCCATCGGCATAGCCGGGATGGACAGGGCACTGAGGGCTAACGTTATTACCAAAAGCGGTAAAGCAGTAGAAACCGCCGGCGACCTGGATACGCTGTTATTAGACAAAACCGGCACCATCACCATCGGTAACAGGAAGGCCACTAATTTTTATCCTGCAAAAGGTGTAGATGAAAGATTATTTATAGAAGCGGCGGTTATGTCGTCTTTGGCTGATGAAACACCTGAAGGAAAATCAATAATAGAATTGGGCAGGCTGAATACAGGTTCCTTTGATACTAAAAATGCTACATTCATTAAGTTCACTGCAGAAACCAGGAGCAGTGGCATGGACATGGCCGATGGTACAAAAATACGTAAGGGCGCCTTTGATGCCATCCGTAACATGGTAATAAAAGAGGGCAATCCATTTCCATCTGAAACAGAGCAAAAAGTAAAAGAGATATCGTCCAACGGCGGAACGCCCCTGGTAGTGAGCCGTAACAACAGGGCGTTAGGTGTTATTGAACTGCAGGACATCATTAAGCCAGGCATCCAGGAGCGTTTTGAACGACTGAGAAAAATGGGTGTGAAAACAGTAATGGTTACCGGGGATAATCCGCTTACTGCAAAATTTATAGCAGAGAAAGCCGGCGTTGACGACTTCATAGCGGAAGCAAAGCCTGAAGATAAAATGAACTACATCAAAAAAGAACAGCAGGGCGGCAAACTGGTGGCCATGATGGGCGATGGCACAAACGATGCGCCCGCCCTTGCCCAGGCCGATGTAGGAGTTGCCATGAATAGTGGTACTGCCGCCGCCAAAGAGGCCGGCAACATGGTGGATCTCGACAACGATCCAACCAAGTTAATTGAGATCGTTGAAATTGGCAAGCAGTTGCTTATGACCCGGGGCACCTTAACCACTTTCTCAATAGCCAATGATGTGGCAAAATATTTTGCCATAGTTCCGGCCCTCTTTATCACTTCGTTACCTGCATTGCAGGGTTTGAATATCATGCACCTGCACAGTCCGGAAAGCGCTATCCTATCAGCCGTTATTTTTAATGCGATTATTATTCCATTGCTGATTCCGCTGGCGTTAAGAGGAGTGGCTTATAAACCTATCGGTGCAAGTGCCTTGCTAAGAAGAAACCTGGTAATCTATGGTTTAGGTGGAGTGATCGTTCCGTTCATAGGTATTAAATTATTAGACCTTCTCGTGTCAATCTGGTTTTGATCGAATACTGAAAATTTATAATAATGAAACAACATATTTTTCCCGCAGTAAGGTTAACCATCGTATCAATTATCCTGTTTATGGTACTCTATCCATTATTAATATGGGCCATCGCACAGGCAGCTCCTAACCATGGGAAAGGCGAAACGGTTACTGTGAATAACAAGATAGTAGGCTACAAATTAGAAGGCCAGAATTTTACCCATGATAATTATTTTAACAGCCGGCCCTCGGCTGCCGGTTATAATGCTGCAGGCAGCGGTGGCAGCAATAAGGGACCATCCAATCCGGATTATTTAAAACAGGTAGCAGACAGGATAGATACCTTCTGCGTACATAATCCATCGGTAAAGAAAGAACAGATACCGTCTGAGCTGGTAACCGCTTCGGGAAGTGGTTTAGATCCCGATCTATCCCCGGAAGGTGCGTTGGTTCAGGTAGAAAGGGTAGCAAAAGTAAGAAACATTTCAGCCGACAAGATTAAACAATTGGTTGATCGCCAAACCGCAGGACCCTTGTTTGGAATGTTTGGAACTTCACACGTTAATGTATTGCAGTTAAATATCGAGTTGGATAAAATGAAATAGTTAACGGGTAATATCTTATGTGCAAGGGATGGTGGCTGCCATCCCCTCCGTTGGGATAATGGCACTGCTTTAATGGATTGTAGATGTTTAAATGCATATCGTGTACTTACGGCACACATGCTCTTTTAAAACCTGTTCTACCGATATTAACGGGCTGACCAAAAAGGCCTGAAAGGCCGGCATATCCCAGCGATGGGCAACGC
>CAXTDO010000819.1:0-3071 GCA_964242315.1 uncultured Flavihumibacter sp. | reverse complement strand
GCTTTCCCTGTATAACAAGATATTCCTCCGCTTTTCTGCCTGAAAAATGCTTTTTGCCCTTCTCAATGTCTGTTACCCGGAAAGGGCCCAAGGCTGTTTTTATTACATTACTGGATGACATCGTAAATACGTACTTCTGTTTCATCGTTTCACTGTTACTGATCAGGTTCTCGTCAACGGCAACCTGCGATAAAAGGCTGATGGGTATGATCACGAATAAAAGGCCAGTGACTAACTTGTAATTCATATACATTGATTTAAGAAAGGGTAATACCAGATTAGTCGTCTTTTCGTAACGGGCGGAAACAGAAACTTTACAAAAATTGTTTTCTCTCTCAACTGGTTGTGGCTATAAAGCAGATGAACAAAGTCATGCAAAAAAACGACTTTAGTATGGGTAAGTATTATAACACCCGACAACGGTCGTCGGTGAACTAAACATCCTGCATAACCTGCTCAAAGCCCTGCACATAACCTGCCATGTTAACACAACGTTCCTGAACTTTAAATTGTCAAATATGAAAACTCTTATGCGACACTTTCTAACTTTAATTACAATTTTCATTCTGATGACAATTGTCAGTTCTTGCAAAAAGAACAAAAATTCAACAGCATGTTTTTCCGATGCCCCAACAGTTAGGTAAATAACCAACAAACAGGCAATTATTAAATTGACCGCCACTGTAAATCCCGTCTGGATTATTGAACAAGGTTCAATTGATAGCAAATTAATTCCCTGTAACTTCCCTGTGGAATTCTACCAGGATAGATTACAGGTGATTATTAGCGGTGAAGTTAAATCCACGCTGCAAGGTGGACCCGGACCTTGTTGTACTGAAAACTTCGTTATTACAAAAATTTCTAGATAATTAATTGTTAGAAATTCGGTTATTGATGACGTAGCAATAATTTTAAGAGGGCAACCTGAATGGAGCCAGTGTATGTGTTCATCTCCCTATGCCAATGCAACGTTTATCTAAAAGAGTTTGTCAGCAAAGAAATTATATTAAAGTTCTTATTCACTTTTTTATTTAACATGATGCCGAAGTCTATGAAACTATCTTCAGGGAAGTCAGTCTTCTTACCTGTTTTCCTTTTAATTTTAATTACCGCCTCAGATAAAACTAATGCCCAAACGAAAGTAGGGATTCGGGCTGGCCTTAATTCTTCAAATGTATTAATGAAGGAAGAAAATGGAGATAGAAGTTCCACAAAATCAATAAAGGGATTTCATATGGGGCTTACTACTGATATACCCCTTGCCGCTCATTTTTATCTTCAGCCCGCTGTACTGTATTCAGGTAAGGGATTTAAGCAAACAAACAGTTGGTTTTCGGGTTCCGGCAACGAAATTAA
Organism: uncultured Flavihumibacter sp.; assembly: GCA_964242315.1. Classification (GTDB taxonomy): domain Bacteria; phylum Bacteroidota; class Bacteroidia; order Chitinophagales; family Chitinophagaceae; genus JADCRZ01. The sequence goes on along the minus strand of CAXTDO010000819.1, from coordinate 1,715 downwards.
AGTAACCGTATCTTACATAGAGGTGCCACTTAATTTAATTTATAAATATAAGTGGGCAAGCGGTAATTTATTGATAGGTGCAGGACCTTATGTTGGATATGGAACTAGCGGAAAATGGAAGTCGGATGCTCCGGTATTAATCGGCGATATAAGAATCGACAATTATGGCGATGTAATCTTTAAAAAAGATAGAATGGACGGAGAGTTTGGAACTTATTTATATGGAAAGCCCTGGGACTTCGGGTCAAACTTTTTAGTTGGTTATCAGTTCTGCGACAAAACTTCCATACAGCTCAATGCGCAGTTAGGAATTAATGATCTAAAGCCTGAAGTTGGCGGTTTAACACGTGAAGGCACAATTAAAAATAAAGGTTTTGGTATTTCTATTGGTTACACTTTTTTACGAAAGGTTTCACTGAAATAGGTTCAGATGGTGTCAGTGTTAATCACAACAATTATTTTCCCGGAAATACATATTGACGATAAAATTTTTTATCAGGTTACCTTTATACTCTTAAAAAACAGGTGACAGCCATATGTGTAAGTCTTTAATTACTGTACTTGTCATTGTTTCACTAATGACTTTTACCGGATGTACTGCCACTAAAAAAGCCCAAACATCCAATGGCAGTTCCGCAGAGGTAAGCAGTAAACGTAACTTTCAAACGCTGCGCTACTTATATTCGATATCAGGCAAACAAACCGTTGCCGGCATTCACAACAGAGAACCCAATGCCACACCTGCCAGGTGGACGGATGAAATATTTAAAACTACCGGGAAATTTCCGGGATTATGGAGCGGCGACTTTTTGTTCCAGGCCGACAACATCAACAACAGGAAAAGCATGATTGACGAGGCGCTGAACCAATGGAAGAAGGGCGCTTTGATAAATATTATGTGGCATGCCTGTAATCCCGCGCTTTCGCAACCTTGCGGCTGGGATAAAAACGGTGTGTTAAGCCAACTCACTAATGAACAATGGAAGGCGTTAATTACTGACGGCACCGATTTAAATAAGAAATGGAAACTGATGATGGATGAAGTGAGCGTGCATCTGCAGTTCCTGGAAGACAACCAGGTGGAAGTCATGTTTCGCCCCCTGCACGAAATGAACCAGAAAGTATTCTGGTGGGGAGGTCGCCCCGGCCCGGAAGGAACCAGTCGCCTGTGGCAGATTACACACGATTATTTTACCAAAACAAAGGGCCTTTCCAATCTTTTATGGGTTTGGGATATACAGGATTTCCCGGTCCTTGCAGCAGATGCAGAAAATTATTTTCCCGGTGATGATTATGTTGACATTGCTGCGTTAGACGTATACGACGACAAAACCGGGTTTAGTCAGGAGAAGTACGATGTAATGGTAAAGGCATCAAAGGGTAAGCCCATCGCTATTGGTGAATGTCAAAAACTTCCGACTGCAGAGAAACTGGCGCAGCAGCCGAAATGGACATTCTTCATGAGCTGGTCGGAGCTGACCTATGAAAAGAACAGCGTTGACGCGATCAAAGCGTTGTACAGCGCTCCTAACATTCTGACACTGGATGAAATACAGAGACAATGGTGACACAATTAACACAAAGAGAATAAAGCCGTACGGCTACCGCGTATTTATCTTTCAACAATAAACGATAATCAGCAGGAGGATATAAGCCAGGCTGTTGAAATTTTTGACGCGTCCTAAAATAACTATACACTAAAAACAGTGTATTAT
>CAXTDO010000818.1:0-3082 GCA_964242315.1 uncultured Flavihumibacter sp. | reverse complement strand
TGGTGTAATATCATATATATTGCTGAAGATTTTTAAAAGAAAACCTGTTGCAGGCAAACTGGGGTAACACCGATGGAAAAAATCTTTTCGGCCATATACAATTATTTTGAAAAACACCGGTTGGTGTTTTATGGTTCGTTTGCGGCAAGCTTTCTATTGGTTTCACTGCTGGCTTCGCAGGTAAAATTTGAAGAAGATATTTCCAGGATCTTACCAAAAGATAAAAAGATTGAAAAGCTTAACCAGGTTTTTCAAAATTCGAAATTTTTGGATAAACTGGTGGTAACTGTTTCGTTGAAGGATTCGCTTTCAACGGCACAGCCCGACAGTCTTGTGTCATTTGCCAATACGCTGGTAGCCGCCATCCAGCAAAGACTTTCATCCTACATATCCGGCATCAATTACAAAGTAGACGATGGTTTTGCCCTGGAACTGATGAACACGGTAAAAGATCATATTCCGGTGTTCCTTAATGAAAGTGATTATCACGCTATTGATTCATTGATACAACCCGGCACGCTAAGGAAAACACTGGCTAATGATATCAGGACGCTTACTTCCCCCGCGGGAATCGCCCTTAAAAATATCATCAGCAAAGACCCTGTTGGCATCTCTTTTATCGGACTAAAAAAATTACAGCAGCTACAGTACGATGACAACTTCGGGTTATACGACAGTTATATCGTAACGAAAGATTACAGGCACCTGATGCTGTTTATCACGCCGGCATATCCGCCAAATAATACCGGCATGAATGTATTGTTGTTAAAAGGACTTGATCATATTATCGACAGCCTGCATGCGGGTTCTTACAAAAACATCCAAACCACTTATTTTGGCGCCACCGCTGTATCGGCAGGTAATGCCGAACAGTTGAGAAGAGACATGTTTTTCACCCAGGGCATTACGATTTTATTTCTGGTTGTTTTTATAGGATTGTACTTCAGAAAGAAAAGAGCGCCTGTTATTATTATGGTGCCGGTAGTATTTGGCGCTTTGTTTTCTCTGGCTGCCATCTATCTTATCAAGGGAAGCATATCCGTGATCGCGTTAGGCACCGGGTCTGTTGTTTTAGGTATTGCGGTAAATTATTCATTGCATGTGTTTAATCATTACCGGCATACAAAAAACATCGGCGACGTTATTAAAGATCTTGCACAGCCCTTAACCATCGGCAGCTTTACCACCATCGGCGGATTCCTTTGCCTGGAGTTTGTAGAGTCGGAAATGCTGAAAGACCTTGGGTTGTTTGCCGCATTTAGTTTGATAGGCGCATCACTGTGTTCCCTCATCTTTCTGCCGCAGTTCATTGCTACAAAAAAAGAGCAATCGGAACATAAGGCTGTTCTTAATTCATGGATCGACAAATTATCTTCTTATCGCCCTGAGTATAATAAAAGAATAGTCCTCGCAATTTTTTTACTTACCATCATTTTTGGCTACACCGCCAGGAAGGTAAGCTTCGAATCAGACATGATGCACATGAACTTTATGTCGGATAAACTGAAAGTAGCGGAATCAAACCTTAATAAGATAAATGTTTTTTCACTGCAATCGGTTTATCTCGTAACCGAAGGGAAAACGTTCGACCAGGCGTTGGTAAATAACGAGAAACTTATTACTGAAGTGGAACAACTCCGGCAAAAAGGCATTGTAAAAAAATACTCAGGCGTTTCATCGCTGATCATTTCAGATTCCTTACAGCAAAAAAGAATTGACCGTTGGAATGCTTACTGGACAACAACAAGAAAGCAACAACTAATATCCGATCTGGAAAAAGAAGGACGTTCCTTAAAATTTGCACCGGCAGCTTTTGACAGTTTCAAGGCTTTAATAAATAATAATTTTCAGGTCATCAACAGTAAAGAGCTGAGAGATGCCAGCAGTAATTTGCTGGGAGATTTTATAACAGAATCACCGGGGCATTCAACCGTAGTAACGCTGGTGAAAGTGGCTCCCGGCGAAAGGCCCGCATTATACAAAGCCTTTGAAAACAACGCTAACATAACGGTTATAGACAAGCAATACCTCACCTCCAGACTGGTAGAAATCATCAATTCAGATTTTACCAGCATTGCCCTAATGTCTTCCATACTGGTATTCCTGGTGCTGTTGCTCACCTATGGCCGTATCGAACTGACGCTTGTTTCCTTTATTCCCATGTTCATAAGCTGGATATGGATTCTGGGTATCATGGGCATCTTCGGCATCCGGTTCAATATCATTAACATCATCATTTCCGCACTGATCTTCGGACTGGGAGATGACTATAGTTTGTTTATCATGGATGGCTTGTTGAAAGAATATAAAACGGGCAGAAAAAATCTTTCTTCTTATAAGTCTTCTATTTTTCTTTCAGCCATTACTACCATTGCCGGACTGGGTGTACTGATATTTGCCCGGCACCCTGCATTGAAATCCATTGCGGTTATCTCCATTATCGGTATCTTATGTGTGGTGCTGATGTCGCAGATACTGATCCCGTTTTTCTTTGCCGTGTTGATTAAAAACAGAACAAGCAACAAACAATTCCCCTGGACATTTTCAGGCTTCATAAAATCAGCTTTTGCGTTTTCTTATTTTGCATTTGGAAGCATGCTCCTCACCGTGCTTGGATTGATACTGGTAAGATGGTATCCATTTAAAAAAGAACAGGGCAAATTGAGATATCATAAAATCCTGTCTTCCTTCAGCCGGTCTATGATTTACATTATGACGAATGTAAAAAAGGAAATCATCAACCCATTGAATGAAAACTTTTCTACACCGGCGGTAGTAATTTGTAACCACCAGTCGTTCCTCGATATTTTGGCAACGGTGATGCTGCATCCCAAACTGGTACTGCTTACCAATAGCTGGGTGTACCATTCACCGGTATTTGGTGCAGTAGTGCGTATGGCTGATTATTACCCGGTTGTTCAGGGTGCGGAAACAGGCACCGAGCAGTTGGCCGAAAGAGTTCGGCAGGGTTATTCCATCGTAGTGTTTCCCGAAGGCACCCGTTCGGCAGACGGCAACATCAAGCGATTTCACAAAGGCGCTTTCTATCTTGCTGAAAAATTACAGCTTGAGATTTTGCCGA
>CAXTDO010000817.1:1183-3082 GCA_964242315.1 uncultured Flavihumibacter sp. | reverse complement strand
AAGCTATTCTACCCATATCACAAAAGCCTCCCAGCAGGTAAGGACCTTCGGGCTGAATTTCTTTCATTTCCTGAATATAATGCAGCGCAACGTTCTCGATGTCTTTATGATGAGAGGGCTCAAAGCCGTAAAAGGGACGGTTCTTCCCCATATACAGTGCAAGATGCCGAAACTGAAAAAATCCGGGAATGGCAAAAAAGGGAATGTCGTTTCCTTCCTTTTGAACCGCTATGATGCTTTTTGTTTTACTAATGGACTTCGATAATACTGTTGGTTTTTGGGTGGCAATATGTTCGGCGAGTTCGGCAATTGTAGGGTGGAATAATAAATCACTGATGATTATTTCCATATCCAGATCCTTACTCATCACGGATACTGCTCTCATAGCTACTAATGAGTCGCCGCCAAGATCAAAGAAATGATCGTTTATACCTATCCGTTCCACAGCAAGTACTTTTTGCCAAATTTCCGCCATCTTCATTTCAGTGTCATTTTCCGGCGCTACGTAGTAACTGCTTAAGAGCTCGTTGTTGTTCGGATCAGGTAAGGCATTCTTGTCTATCTTTCCGTTAGGAGTTAGGGGTAAGGTTGGCAATCCCACCCACAATGCGGGCACCATGTATTCAGGCAACCTGGTTCGCAGGTAAGATAATGTAGCTTCTTTGTTAAAGTCTTTAATCGGTACCACATAACCTACCAGCCGTTTATTCCCTTCTTTATCCTCTTTAGCCAATACAACGGCCTTTTCAAATAATTTACTTTGAACAAGAACGGTTTCTATCTCACCAGGTTCAATACGATAACCGCGGATTTTTACCTGGTTGTCCAGCCTTCCCAGATACTCGATATTGCCGTCTGGTAGCCACTTTCCCAGATCACCTGTTTTATAGATCCGGGTTTGCCCTTTATCGAAAGGACTTTCTATAAATTTTTGAGAAGTTAATTTCTTCTTGTTAAGATAACCACGCGCCACGCCGATTCCTCCAATGCATATTTCTCCGGGCGCTCCGATTGGTGCCAGGTGGTTATCATCATGGAAAATATATATACTGGTATTGGCAATAGGACGGCCTATTAATACCGGCTCGCTTTTATGTATCCTGTAAACGGTGCTGTAAGTAGTAGTTTCCGTTGGTCCGTACAGGTTTCTAACTTCTGTTGTATCGCTGTCGAGGTGTTGCTTAACATACCAGGGCAAAGGTTCTCCTGCCAGATTGATGATGCTGATATTACTTAGATCGGTTCCATCCCTTAACAAACTTTCAACTACACCAGGTACGGTATTGATCAGCACAAAAGAATCATTCTTTAGATATTTACCAATATACATACCGTTAGCTATGATTCTTATAGGCTTACCGATGCTTAAAGGATAAAACATTTCAAACACCGATAAATCAAAACATATCGAAGTACAGGCATAAACCACCTCAAAATAACTTTGTTGGAATTCCTGTCGGCACCAGCAAATAAATGAATAGGTGTTCCTGTGTTCGATCATCACTCCCTTAGGCTTCCCGGTTGAGCCAGAGGTATAGATGATATAGGCCAGTTGGTGTGGGAGAATATTTTGCTGTATATTATCTGTTGGTTGATTGTCAATGACAGGATCGTCAATATCTATTATTTCAAGGTTTTCACGACTCATTAATTTCAACCTGCATGCTATGCTGCTGACCGCAATTGTTGCTTCAGAATCGTTAAGCATGTATTGTATTCTGTCTAATGGATATTCGGGGTCAACAGGTATGTAGGCTCCTCCTGCTTTTAAAATGCCGAGTATCCCTATCAGCATGCCGGGACCGCGTTCGATGCAAATTGGAACCAGTGTTTCCTGCACCACTCCTTTACTTTGAAGGTAGCGGGCTAACTGGTTGGAACGGCTATTAAGCTGTTGGT
>CAXTDO010000817.1:0-1173 GCA_964242315.1 uncultured Flavihumibacter sp. | reverse complement strand
GCGCTGATCTTCAAAAATGATCGCAGTATTATCAGGCGTTTTCGTAACCTGCTCTTCGAATAAAGTGATAATTGTTTTACCTGCCGGAAAGTCTACCGATGTATTATTAAAATTTTCGAGTTGTTTTAATTGCTCCGCATTATTCTGAAACGATTTAGCGGGTGCAAAAAGGCTCTTAGGGTCCCATCCTGCGATTTTGTTGCGCATGAAAAGGTCATTCTTCATAGGTAATAAAGTTTTTAGGTGCATAGCACCGAAACATAGGATACACATTAACGTCTTGCCATCAAAGCAAATACTTACGCAAAACCGTATGAAAGTATTACCTGAGGAAAGATGCCGTACAGATTGACAGGTATAACGTTAAATAAGGAAAGCAATTGCGTTGCTATAGAGGTAGTTTTTTTAACCACAGAGAGCGTAGAGGGAGGAAACACAGAGAGCGCAGAGGGTTTCCCCTGCGCTCTCTGTGTTTCCTCCCTCTACGCTCTCTGTGATTAAAAAAAACTTGAATTTATTTACCCTACTGTGCCTTTACAAATACCAATTTGTTACGGTCGGCTCTGTATACCTGGTTATTAAAACTAACCAGTTCTTCATAATCTTTAGCCGGGAAGCGGCCACTGTACTGCTTCATAGTTCTATAATACAGTATCTTATCTCCGGCAATTTTTACTGTTGAAGAGTAGCTGCCAAACTTATTATCTATATGGCTGTCTTTAGGAATGGATTCGATGGCATATCCGGCCGGAATGCTGATCTCGACGGAATCAATATCGGTGTACTCATAGGTAAGGTCTACATCGAATTTGCGTGTTTCATCGGAACTGAGTTTGCTATGAGTTTTAGACAATATATTCGGACAAACAAATAAACGCTTACCGGAAATCTGCGCATAATCATTAGCAGTGATTTTTAAATGCTCCGTGATGCTCGGCAGAGAACAACGTTCTTCCTGATAGTCAAAATTCACAATGTCATAGTTCGGAAGGTCAATCTTTGTCTTCAGGTAATCGAGCACCTTTTCTTTCGAACGGGTATTTATCAATGTATGTACATCATCTTCCTGTCTTGCTTTATAAGTTGTGAGTACTTCAGTAGTCAGTTTACCTTCCGCATCTATCGCTGCTTTAATTTTACGTAACTGAAGATTATCCTTTATGGTATAAACGG
>CAXTDO010000816.1:0-3108 GCA_964242315.1 uncultured Flavihumibacter sp. | reverse complement strand
GCGCCATCCGGACCCATTTTAATATTCACGGGCCGGAACCACGGATCGGAACTTATCAGGAAATCGTTCTGCCGCTTACTTACCGGAGAAGAACCCTCCCATGAAATATCGTTGCGGTTGATGCGGCAGGTAACTACATCCCCGTTATAAAAACTATTTTGGTACTCAGCGGGAAACTGGTTGCCTATGTAGTAAACCAATCCTGAAAGCGCGGTTGATCCCAATTCATAACTCATCATTTCGGGTGCAAAGCCGATCGCGGGAGATTTTTTTCCAAAGTGTGGATATTCAGCGCCTTTAATCAACTGGTAAATAGGTTTGGAATGACAGTCTACAGAGTACAGATAACCCCATTCGTCAAAAGCATATCCAAAAGGATTGACGCGTCCATACGTAGTTTGTTCCACACGGCTCCCGTCTTCCTTAAAACGAAAAGTGTTGCCTGAAATCATCGTTATAGAATCACCGTCTGTTCCGGCGATGGTGGAAGTGTTGGTAAAACCATGACAGGCGTGGATCCATCCGTCATAACCTCTTATCAGGTTGCTTACCATGCCATGAGTATCCTGGTGGCCAAACGGGCCAAACAGCACTTTCTTCTCATCATATTTTCCATCACCGTTGTTATCGGTAAACCTGTAAACATTTGGTATGCTGTAGCCTATAGCGCCACCTTTAACGGGTGTAATGCCGATCGGTATGTTAAGGTCATCTGCAAAACGGGTGAACCTGTCAGCTTTTCCATTGCCATCGGTATCTTCCAGCACGGTAATCCTGTCGTGACCGTTACCCGGCCCCGCCACTATCGGATATTCCGATGACTGGGAAACCCACAACCGGCCTGCTGCATCAAATTCCATATTGATAGGTTTACTGATATCGGGCTCGGAGGCGAAAAGCGTTATTTCGAACCCCGGCGGCAGGTGAAAAGCGGCCTGCTCCTGTTCGGGTGTTTGGAATTCTGTGGTGCGTACATGCTCAGAAAATTTTTCACCGCTGACAGGAGCGGTACTTTCCGGTTTTTTTCCGGTTACCGGCACCTTAGCTACTCTACATGTGAGGAAGAACCGACAGATAAAACAAGCGAGTAATTTGAAAGATAGATGTTTCATTATGGTTTATAATTTGCCCAGACGATCATTTTTCCGGGTTCCCGGTTATCCCAGGCATAATACGGTATAAGCGTAAGATTATTGGCGTCTATTGTTGTTTGCAGCAATTTTATTCCTTCAAGAATGCCGGTGCCGTTTATAACTTTAAACTTGTTTTTGGCACTGAGGTGCAGCGCATCCAGGTTGAAATTTTTATTATCCGCCTTTTCAAGGCAATAAACAATGGGCCCTCTCTGAATGGCGCGTTTGCCAACGTCTGCCTTAACTTTCGGATCGGCTGCCACCACTTCCACCGGCATATCCAGGTTCAGTGAAATAACATCGCCTTTGTTCCAGGTTCTGTTGATGGAAAGATAGCCCAGGTTAACATTCTTTGCAGGGAGGCTTTTGCCGTTAAGCTTCACATCATAGCGCCTGCACCAATCGGGAATGCGCAATTTAATATTGCCGTTAATTGCCGACTGCGGATTGATTTTTATGGTGATGGCGCCATCCCAGGGGTAAGAAGTTTGCTGGGAAACGGTCATGCCGGTGCCATTCATCGTAACATCGGTTTCACTGGATGCGTACAGATTCACATAAAGATTTTTATCGTTCATCATGTACATGTAATTGCCAACCGATGGAAGAAAACGCGAGATATTACTGGGGCAGCAGGCGGTTCCAAACCAGCGTTGCCTGTGGTGTGCTCCGTCTGATTCCAGCGGGTTCACATAAAAAAAGTGGTCTCCCGATAACGAAACACCCGCCAGCACTGCATTATACATCGCCCGCTCCATTACGTTGGCATACTTCGCATCGCCGGTGAGCAGGTTCATCCGGTTGTTCCAGAAAACCATTCCTACCGATGAGCAGGTTTCACAATAGGAGGTTTTGTTAGGCAGGTCGTAATCACCTATAAATCCTTCATTGGTATTGGAAGAACCGATGCCACCGGTGATGTACATATTTCTATGCACCACATCATCCCATAATTTATCCAAAGCGGTTCTGTAAACGGTATCGTTGAGGGCAGCAGACACATCGGCCATGCCCGTAAACATGTACATGGCACGTACCGCATGGCCTTCGATGTTATCCAGCGAGGCAACCGGAAATTCATTCTGGCAGTTTTTGTCGCTTAAATCACTGGCCAGCCACATCGGGCCCATTTTATAGCCCTTTCCTCTTTCTTCCAGCAGCCATTTCGATAAATTAAGGTACCTTTTTTCAGACGTAGCATGGTACAATTTCACCAGTGCCAGTTCAATCTCCTGGTGGCCGGGTACCCAGAAACGCTTACCGGGACCAAAGGTGGAATCAATAAGATCAGCAAACTTTACGGCAACGTTTAAAAAGGTTTTTTTACCGGTAGCATTGTAATAAGCTACCGCAGCTTCGATCATATGACCGCCGCAATAACATTCATGCCTACCGAAATCCGTAAAGCGCCCATGATCATCCCAGTAATCGCGTTTATGAGGCAAAGTAAAAAAAGTATTGAGGTAACCGTCTTTCTGCTGGGCTTTTGCAATGATACTGATCCATTCCGCGAGGATGGCTTCTACCTCCGGATTGGGATTGTTTTGAAGTGAGTAGGCCATTCCTTCCATAGCCTTATACACATCTGAGTCGTCGAAGAAAGTACCTTCGAAGCCTCCGGGCTTTAAGCCGGCTGCCTTTTGAAAATTGGCGATGCGACTGGTGGAATCTCTCAATTGAGCGATACAGGTGGGCAGGGTTATGTGGGCATGTGTTCTTAACCGCGAGGCCCAGAACTGATCGGTGAACCTGACATCTTTAAATAACACCGGACGGAGGGCGGATTGCCCTTGCAACAGCAATGCAGGAAAAGAAAACAGCAACAGGCAAAGAATGCCAGGTGCTTTTTTGATAGGGTTATACATATGAACGCAATGAAATTAATTTGTTAAAAGAAGTTATTATCTGCCAGCCATCCGGATTTTTTAACCACGTAGGAAAAGCCGAGGTGCCACGGAGGTCCACAGAGGAAGCT
>CAXTDO010000815.1:2226-3120 GCA_964242315.1 uncultured Flavihumibacter sp. | reverse complement strand
TTTACTAAAACAAATTTAATATAAATGTTCCAAAATTAAATGGTCAGTACACTAGTGGGTACAAAATATTCCTACCGCTTCACATACTTTTATAATGTTTGAATGAAGAATGCCTGGTACACAACCAAATCATTCCATTAACCAAAAATATTATGAGAGAAAAAATTTTACCCTGCCTGTTATTTCTTTTCAGCCTTTATATCAAAGCAACCGCACAGGAGCCGGTGGCACCGGCCGCAGGTTACGGCACTATCTTTTTGTATTACCCGTTAGAAAAGTCAGGTACTCCTTATGCTGTGTTCTTAAACAAGAAGAACATCGGTAAAATAAACAACGGCGGCCGCCTGGAATGTAAGCTATTACTGGAGGGCCCGGTGGCAATTACATTGATCGAAGGATCTGGTTACAGAGAGCCGCTCACACAATCCAGAAATTCAAGAACCATCAGCATTACCAAAGGGAAGTCTTATTACTTCAGGGTTACGGGAAGCGGCGCGCTGGAATACATCCTCAATACTGAGAAGGGGCAAAACCATTACATGGAAGCAAAAGAATTCATCTCATCACCCGTTTCATTTGTTGAAGCTCCCGGCGCCAACGTTCCACCGCTTCAATCCAACACTAATTAGGCCAACAGTATTTATTCACCATACCAACTCAAAACCATGCAATTGAAATGTACACAACCGAGGTTATTTATCTTGCTTTTATTAGTAAGCTTTAGTCAGTTAATGGCACAGGATATTGACAGAAAAAAAGTAGATATTACTTATATCAAACTTCCTATGGTTCCGCTGCCTGCCGACGTAGCAACCTACTATGTAAATGTAAAATCCAAAAACAGTTCCTGGGGCAATACCCTTGGAAATGTGTATGATGCGGATAGGATAAAAC
>CAXTDO010000815.1:0-2216 GCA_964242315.1 uncultured Flavihumibacter sp. | reverse complement strand
GGATAAAACTGAATGGTTACTATCGTCTTCCCGATGCCAGTGATGCAGACCTGGTGATTGAAGCTGAAACAATCAACGACCTCATATTTGACAAGGCCGAAGAACAAAGATCGGAACAGACTTATAAAAGGGATAAGAATTCACCTGAAATAAAATACATCGCCTATACTTACTATGTTACTTATTTTACTCCGAAAGTTCATTACCGGATGTTTACAAAATCCGGTAAAACGATAGCAGAGGGCTTCATTGGTGGCGCTGCATCAAGTATGGAATATGGCAGCATAAATTATTCCAACTACTTTTCAAACTCTTATGCTTTGTCCAGCGCCTGGCGCAACAATAAATACGGTTTAATGGCCGGACGTGAACGCGACGCTTACACCGCTGCCATCAACTTTTTGCAATCCAGCACACTCTCTTATTGCATGTATCCTACCACGGTAGACTTCTCCGTAAGATATGTAGATGAGAAAAAGGGAAGAACCGTTTACGCCGATCTATTACAAGCACGTGATTATTACCTGGATGCTGTCTCCACCATAAGGAACGACCAGATTACCCTGATCAACAAACTCATTCAGTCCGACTACATATCCCGCAAAGAAACCATGAACAAAGCCATAGCCATCTGGGAGAAGGCCCTGGCAGAAGCCGACTTCGACAATAAAAAAGCACGCATCGATTCCAAAGTAGGCCGTCACCTTTATTACAACCTGGCGCTTGCTTATTTATGGATCGATGATTTTGCCAAAGCAAAAGAATATGCGCAGGGTCGCAAGAAAGATTTGGGAAGCTGGGATAAGAACTTGCTATCTGGGATAAGGGATTTGTCTGCATTGATTGATGACAGGGCTTTAAGGCAGGACGCAAATAAATCCAGAACCTTATTGCTAAGCGACTCTAACGTGTATGTATACAAAGATCCAGCAACGAGGTTGCGGGAAAAGGAAGAAGCGTTGAAGGCGCAGGTGGCATTACAGGAAAGTTTAAAAGCTGCAAGATTAGATAGTTTGGCGCGATCAAAGAAGGGAACTGCAAAAAGTAAAGCTGGAGTGAAGGGCACTGCAACTGCCAGCGCAAACAGCAAGACTAAACCTGCAAGTAAGGCGACCGTTCCTAAGAATTCTTTGACGCAAGCGGGTAACCGGTAAGAGAGCTCAGACCTATAAGGTTTTAAAAACCTTATAGGTCTAAAAAGGAGCAAACCTAGGTTCAGTGAAAAGAAACTATCAGTAAAATGATACATTAGCTACTTCATAGAAATAGGCACTGGTGAAAAGCAGCTTCAATTCTTTCTTGACTAAAATTAATATCCATTGTGTGAAGCACCGCCGAAACCGGGTGACAAAGCACCTTACATCCTCCCCCTTCTAATCACTTTAAATCTAAAAAATTACCCACTTGTGGGTACAGCGCCCATCGCACCAGTTAGCGATCTTGTAGCTGATTGGAAAACAACATGTCTCTTAAACATCAACATAAAAATCAAAAACAACCTATCATGAAAAAGAATCTCATCGTCATCTTAATGACAGTACTGGCATTTAATGCAAACGCACAAAAAGACACGAAGCAATTAAGTTTCGGATTCGGAATTGAAGGCGGTATCGTTACCGGCAAAGTGAAAGATATCTACACTGCCACCGGCGGCGTTACAGGACGCGCTTCTTACAAGCTGGGACCAGGCTTTGCTACACTTACTACAGGAGTCCTCATCCTTACTCCTAAAAATTTCGAAGGTGAAGATTTGAATGCCGGCGTAGTAATCCCTGTAAAAGCCGGGTATAAGTATCTTATCAATGATCGTTTCTTTGTGATGGGTGAGCTGGGTTATTCTACTTTAAAGATTTATGAAAACTATGGCGGCAGCGGATCGCTGTATAGTTATACTGAAAGTGGATTTACCTACGCCCCTACGGTCGGAATTCAATTCGGCACTTTTGAAGTGGGACTTCGTTATGAATCAACGGCATTAAAGGGTGTAACGATGTCGGCAGCCTTACTCAGGTTGGGATGGAATTTCTGATGAAGCCTGCCTGGTCCATGAGTTAGCTACCAATAGACACAAATCTTAAAGAAGATCAACCACACAAAATTCAATAGCACGTTTGGAGCAACTGGCCATAAAATTCGAAACGCTGACAATCTTGACTCAGTGCCGTTAGGGCAATGTCATTAAGTTCAATGATGAGTTTTCGCTGCATCCTGTTTGA
>CAXTDO010000814.1:0-3124 GCA_964242315.1 uncultured Flavihumibacter sp. | reverse complement strand
TGATAACTATTCCCGGACAGGCAGAATCAGGTGAGTATGAAGTTGAACTTGGCGTGGTTGATCCGGCCACAAAAAAGCCTGCCGTTAAGCTGGCAATAGCAGGTAGAACAAACGATGGGTGGTATAAGATGGGAATGATTAAAGTAACTGAATAACTAGAAATTTATAGTTACAGGTAGCAAAAAAAGAATTTAATTATGTACGATAATTTTTGTGTCTGATGAGTGAAGAGCAAAACACGGTAAAGCGAACACTTACGCTAGATGACCTGCAACATATTGCTATGTTAAGTGGAGCTTCATTTTCTGCCGACGGAAAGCTGTTGGCATATGTGACTACAAAAGTGGATCTGGAAGAAAATGCTCATAAGGATTTTATTACGATAGTAGAAACGATTTCGAACAAGGAGATAACCATGTGGGAAGGGTCGGCTCCGCAATGGTCGCTTGTATCAAACGAAGTAGCATACCTGGCAGCCTTCAATGGCGTAGATCATATTTGGATCTATTCTTTGGATAAGGACGTAAGAAGACCGCTTGCGCCCGTTTACGAATCGCATTATTTTATGGGGCACTTGGCGGTGAAGGATTTCAGGTGGTCACCTGATGGCCGGCACATTGCTTACATCAGTACCGAATTTTATGCCATCGGGGAATCCGAGGTTAACAATGTAAATGTAATTGACCGGTTATTATACAAAACAAAAGGCGGCAGGGGCCGTCCTTTGATTACAGACGATGCACTTTCGCATGTTTGGGTAGTAGATATAAATAGTGGAGAAACCCGGCTGATCACCGAAGGCGCATATAACGAACACTCGCTGTGTTGGTCGCCCGGCAGCACACAGATAGCTTTTATCAGCAACAGGTCATCAGATCCGGATGATAACCAGTTACACGATCTGTTTAGCATTGATCTGAAATCCGGAAACGTTTCAAGACATACACAAAATTTTGGTACCGTTTATCAGCCATCATGGTCGCCCGACGGGACTTGTATCGCTTTTCTAGCTACACTAAATAAAGTAGCCACCAATGACAGCCCTGCTGAAGACACCCGGCTTTATGTTGTGGCATGTGGTGATAACTCGGTTCGTTGCCTGACAAATTCATTTGATCGCAGAATTGAGCTGGCAAGCTGGCATCCGCAAGCAAAGTCCATATACTTTACAGCAGGAAACAAGGGTACTACCAGCATCTATAAAGTTGATGTTGATAACGGAACTGTGCAACATGTTGCAGGCGACAATTGCCACATACTTGAATATGCACCGGATCAAACGGGCGATTCCATTTGTTTTGTCAGCACAGACACAACGCATCTCACAGAAATATTCATTCACGATGTACACGCAAAGATCAATCGTCGGGTTACCAGTAACAGCGACGGCCTTTTGCAACATTGTCATTTACAGGAAGCAGAAACTTTTTGGTTTAAAAGTTTTGATGAACTTGAAGTACAAGGTTGGTTGATCAAACCGGGTAATTTTACTTCAGGCGAAAAATACCCGCTGGTGCTTGTAATTCATGGAGGGCCGCACAACATGTTCGGCTACGAATTTGAAGACCGGATGCAGCTTTTGTCTGCTAATGGTTATGGTGTATTATTTATCAATCCCAGGGGCAGCAGTGGTTATGGACAGGCTTTCACCAATGGATGTGTGTTGAACTGGGGGGGCGGCGATTATAGAGATTTAATGGCGGGTGTAGATGCAGCTATTTTCAGTAATAACTGGATTGACATTGATCGTTTGGGTGTTACGGGACAGAGTTATGGGGGTTTCATGACCAACTGGATCATCACACAAACCAATCGTTTTAAGGCTGCCGTTGTTGATGGAGGCATCAGCAACCTGGTAAGTTTCGCCGGCACTTCTTTGTATCACTCCCTGATGGAGTCGGAATTCAACGGCAGCGCTTATAATAATTTCCCATTGCTTTGGCAATGGTCGCCTTTGCGAAATGTTAAGAACGCTACCACGCCTGCGTTGATTCTGCATGGTGAGGTTGACAACGAGGTTCCCCTGTCGCAGGCTGAGGAAATGTATATAGCACTCAAAAAAAACGGAGTTGAAAGCACCATGGTGCAATACATAGGTGAGGGGCATGGATGGAGGCCTGATATGAAACCGGCTAACAGGTATGACGTATTAAAGCGTACCGTTGATTGGTTTAATAAGCATCTGGTGTTAAATAAAGTATTATTATGACGCATGTCATGGTAGTAGCTAACTATGTAAGGATAAATGGTAAGTAAGAGCAAAAAAAATTCGCTATGCAAAAAACAAGAACATGGGTGAGCTTTGTTGTGATACATGTGATCTTCATGGGGGTTTGGGGCGCCCTTATTGAAATTCCTGAAAAGAATGGCTTTCCTGCTACCCTTGGTTATGTTGTGTGGGCTCTCACCATGATACCCGCATCTGTTGTAGCGCTCGTTATCAACAAATGGAAGCTGGACTACGACCGGAACTCCATTATATATGGATGTATGGCAGGTTTACTTGGTGCTATCGGACAACTGGTATTGTTCTTCACATTAAAAATTGCCCCTGCATATATTGTATTTCCCATCCTGTCGCTGACACCCGTTGTTACCATCCTTCTTGCTGTATCATTTCTAAAAGAATCGACCGGACTAATAGGATGGTTAGGAATAGGCATCGCCGTTGTGGCGATTTTTCTCTTGTCGTATGTGCCCCCGGGCGGCAACACAACTTCGGGTTACTTGTGGATTGTGCTAACTATTATACCATTGGTTGCCTGGGGTGCTCAGGGTTTTGTGATGCGCTTTGCTAACGATACCATGAAAGCCGAGAGTATCTTTTTTTACATGGCTGCCAGTTCCGTGGCACTTATACCTGTAGCCCTGTGGATGACCGATTTTTCAAAGCCCATAAATTACAGTTGGAATGGACCATACCTGGCCGCGGGGATACAAATTTTAAATGCTTTTGGCGCCCTCTGTCTTGTATATGCCTTTCGTTATGGCAAAGCCATCATTATTGCTCCCATGACAACAGCCTTGTCTCCCGTACTCACCGTAATCATTTCTTTAATCATCTATGCTGTCGTGCCCCAGCCACTGATTTTGGCGGGAATAATCCTGGCAATTGTATCTGCCC
>CAXTDO010000813.1:0-3133 GCA_964242315.1 uncultured Flavihumibacter sp. | reverse complement strand
ATACTTTGGATGTAAAATATGACTCAATCCATGAATTGTTAGCCTCATTGGGACCGTCAGGAATCTCTGTTGAAAAGCAAATAGAGCGGCAAATAGCGCTTTTCAGATCAAATATCGATTTACTTACTACTCTTCAAAGCAAGGAAAAAGTTCAGGAGATTGCTTTCAAAAGATTATTAAGCAGCAGGTGGAATGGGTCTGAGAATGTTTATTCCGCTTCATTGCTTTCAGGAATATCAGATTATAGAGGAGAAGGAAGAGGCTACCTTCGGGCTGCTATGAACTGGCTGCGCATTCAATTTGAGGAGCAGAGAAAAAATGATGACCGTTATAACCAAGACGGTGTTCAGGATGATGACGTTTTGGAACTTGCCTATGCCCATTTAAACATTCATGGGGTAAGCGGTGGTACTGATTTTTTATTTGGTCTAAAGCCTAAAGAAGCCTTATTCAGGACTGTACAGGATTTAGCAGAAAGGCTTGTTGACATGGGACGATTTGACGAGATAAATGATCTAATAAGCCAGTTTATTCAAGAACCCTATTATCTGGTTGCCACAGTTAGAAGGCTTGTAGAAATTGGAAAATTTCCTCAAGCGAATGAAATAGAAACATATCTAAATTTACTCTGTTTCCGAAAAAGCAGAATTAAAAAATCGAAAGATTTTTTCAATGACAGGATAACTCCAGCTATTATTTCTTTTTTGGAAGGATGCCTATATAGGGGGTTGCCTAGGTTAAAGATATTGATGGCTTTAAATCATTATGTGCCGCTCAAGGCTAACCGAATGGTTTATAGTACTCATTCGTCAGATGAAAGAACTATCTATCTTAAAGCGCTTGCTATATGTGCAGTATTGTTGAACAAACCAGAAGTAGATATAGAAGCTATTTCCCCAGATGAATTTTCCAGCAAAAAGAAAAACCATGAGTTGGACAATGACTTTAAAGAGTTTAAAGAAGTAATCTATGGTTTATTCCCTTGGTATTTATTAAGGGCTCAGATTTTATTTGACAAACAAATAAAAATTCTTGACATTGTTGACTCAGTCAATGAAACTTCAATAAAGGCTCGAACCAATAGATACAGGAGCTATGATATGCTTCCTTACGAGATTGCCCATATCTGTGCTGATATATTAATGTTCTGTCAACAAGGAAGCAAAGAAGATATAACTGAGTTTTACCAAAGGTTTTTACATAATGACAAAGCCTTCAGATTAAAGGATAAATCCCTCCTGTTTCGTGCAGCTTGCAGGACTCCTCATTTACTAAATATAACGCAGCCATTAGAACATGCCACTTATGAATTGACTAAAACAACAATGACGATGGGACTGATGAGATTGCTAATAGATACATTGCCATTGCACGTGCGGTTTTGGTCATTTCATCCGAT
This sequence comes from uncultured Flavihumibacter sp., assembly GCA_964242315.1. GTDB lineage: Bacteria > Bacteroidota > Bacteroidia > Chitinophagales > Chitinophagaceae > JADCRZ01. Next base: position 1,734 of record CAXTDO010000813.1, on the reverse strand, counting down.
GATGCAAGTGTATATTTTGACAAGGCGATAGAAGTCGCTTCTAAATTTGGAGAAGAACTTGTTCCGAGATGGGAAGCAGTTGTTGCATTGGCTCAGAGAGCCTGCATAAAGCAAACAGTGCCTGATGAATTGGGTTATCGCTTCATCAGATGTGCCGAGTTAGTAGGAGAAAATGTTTCCAGGGAAAAGTATTGGAACAGAAGCGAAGCAATGCGTGTTTGCGCCAAGATGTCGCCAGGCATAGCCATATCAGCCCTAAGCAGGTAGCGGGATAGGGATATAGGTCGCTTTGAATATCAATTTGAAGCAATGTTGATAGAATTAGTCAGTTCCAAAATAATCTCCGCCAGTACAGGCTGGGCATTAACCCGCTTTTTTTCTTATCATCAATTGAATGAGCTACTGGCAATCTGTTTAGAAAATGAGCCATCTGACAATATTCGGCAAAGCTTAGTTGATGATGCCATTTACTTGCTCCAGATAGAAGGCTCCAGCAGTGCGTATTGGGATAAACTGAAAGAAATTGCAGTTAAGAATAACATTAGCGGTGAAGTACTAAATTCTATTACAGACTTCTATGCACAACAAAAGATAACATCTGCAAGTTCTGAAGATATGCCCGATACTAAACAAAAGCGGGAATCTAAACGAGATTGGGACGACATTTTCAAAGACTTAAACATTGCTACACCTGATGGCTTTGCCGCATTAATAGAGAGATTTAAATCAAAGCATGGAAAAGACGATTTCAGATGGACTCTGAGAGACTTATTAAAGGAAGCTATAACCAGGCTGGAAGAAAAATCACTTTGGCCCTTTATTGATATTATTTTTCTTTTTGATGACATTAACCACTATGACGTTCAGGATGTCCTTTCTTCTATGCCTGAGGCATGGAAAGGCAAGGTGAGTTATCAAGCTAAGTTTCCTGGTGTTGTTTATAAGTTCGGAAAAAATTATTCGCACGAATTGACAAATGAATACTCTTTCAAAAAGGAAGTAAATCTCGATGAAACTTTAACCGAGAAATTGATTGCCGGAATCACATCCGGCTTAGCTAATGGTGATGAGATCGCCGATGCACGACAGTTTTTCGGTTTTGCATTTCTGGTATCATCCTATATCAACGAACAAGACGCATCTGAATTAACCGATTATTCATTGTCCCGTTTTGAATTGCACATCGGAGAAGATTTTGGCGATGGTGAATGGAGCAGGAATTTATACGCTATAAGTGATGCCAGCACAAACGTTGCAGGATTCATATGGTCTGCCCTGGGGGCGCCAAGAGCAGCAGTAAGATGGAATGCAGCACATTGTGTCAGAAAACTGGCAGACTTTAATTGTACCGATATCATCGATGCTTTAGTCCGTTGGGTGAAACAAGACAAAGTAGGTGCGTTTGGACACGATAAGTTTACATTCTACAACCTTCATGCAAGGCAATACCTTTTGATAGCATTTGCCAGGATAGCTATTGAAAAGCCTGCCATACTACGTAAGCATAGCGATTTGTTTTTACATTATGCTTTGTCCCAACATCATATTCTTATTCAAAAATTTGCTTCAGAGATCATTTTAAATGTTGAGAATTCATTCCCGGGAATGTATGAAGCAAATGTTTTAATTGCTGTAAATAATGTGGGAAAGAGTAACCTGCCTGTTCAGGTGGAAAATTATCAATATTCAACAGATAGTTATTGGCATAAACAAGGGGAAATTGAAACAGGTATT
>CAXTDO010000812.1:0-3145 GCA_964242315.1 uncultured Flavihumibacter sp. | reverse complement strand
GTCAAAATATCTGATTTAGGGAAAAAGCCTTATTTGCTTATGACCCAACCCGAGGTTATGGATGGAAAATTGCCCCATTTTGTATCATCAACAACACGGGACGACCCGTCGCGTCGTGCCGTTAATGACAACAAGTATTTAGCTGCGAACGCATATTAGATACGGGAAAGATAGGATAATTGTGTCCATCTGTACTTATTAGTTGTAACTACATAAGCACTTGCACCTCCGGTATTGGCAGTATTGTCATCGGGTATCCCGGAGCCGTTTATTACGGTGGAACTTCCAAACTCTTTCTGAAATGTAAACCCTGCTAAGAAATTGATATCGTGTTTGCCAGCCTTCCTGCTAAATGTTAAAGTGTTTTCAGATAAATAATTTGTAGATAAACCGTTGGTTTCAGTAGCAACTGCAGGTTTTGGTGCAGCCGTTCTGTATCCACCTAAGTAGGACGGATTATAAAAGTTGTAATAATTATTGGTAAATTCCCACCTAACAGCATTTTGAATACTAATCCCTTGATGATATTGTAGCTGAGATAAGTATTTCCAAAGGTTCTGTAACTGTTCCTGATATTTTTTATTTTTTTTGCGGTGGCCACCGGATTTTCGGCCAGTGCACCATCTTCTGGTGTGTTGGCAATAATTTGCTGACTAATTGCCAGTGAACCGTCAGCATTGTACGGACTGAAGAAAGGATAGATTATAGTGGCCATCCCAATAGGATCAGTGCTGCTGCTGGCATCATTTGTGAAATAATCTTGAATGCTGTAAGAAGGATTTAAGCTAATTCCAAAATCGAGATGGTCAGAGATTTTAGAATTCAGTTTAATCGTGCCGCTAAATCTCTGGTAGTCGTTGTTTATTACCAAGTCATTTTGTTTGAAATAATTTAACGACACATAGAAGTTCGTTTTTGATGATCCGCCAGAAAGAGCAATGTCGTAGTCTGACATAGGCGCCTTGCGGAAAATTTCATTCAGCCAGTTTGTATTTTTTAAACCAGGTTTTTTGTCAAGCCAGGGTTGCAGGTAGTTAAATCGCAACTCTCTTAATGATGCGCCCCTGGCAACACGTGTAGACCGGTCATCAGTGATGCGCCTGGTAGCCGGATCTTTTGACACATAAGCCCAGTCTCTTGCTTCAGTAAAATACAATGCAGCGTCATATGCATCTACGAATTCAACTTTATCTGCCCTTTCCTGGTAACCGGTTGAAATATCAACCGATACTTTTAAAGCTTCCGATTTTCCTTTTTTTGTAGTGATTAAAATAACTCCGTTTGCGGCTCTTGATCCATATATGGCAGCAGAAGCGGGATCTTTCAAAATATCAATTGTTTCTATGTCGGACGGATTTATGGAGTTAAGGGAAGATCCTTCTGATAACGGAAAGCCATCCACCACAACCAGCGGATTTCTTCCTGCTGTCAATGTTCCTATTCCCCTGATGACAATTTGCGGGTCAGCACTAGCTTGTGCTGACGAACTGTTTATTACAACACCTGCCGCTTTGCCGGCAAGTTGGGATGCAAATCCACTGGCAACATACTTATTCAAATCCTTAGACTTGACTTGTGATGAAGCTCCGGTAACATATCTTTTCTGTTGTGTTCCGTAACCTACCACCACCACATCGTTTAAACTAGAAGTGGCTTGTTTCATCCTTACTAGCAACGAATTATTATCACCATTATTTACAAGATAATTGGCAATAGAATGATCTTGATAACTAACATAACTAAATTCAAAGTTATACCTGGTGGCTGGTTTCAAATTGGAAATTACAAACATCCCTTTCTCGTCAGTAGAGGCAGATTGTTTTTCCTTACTTCCAGATTTGGTAACGGTGATAGTCACGCCTGCCAGTATCTCGCTGGTTTCTGAAAGTACGGAACCTTTTACCTTAGCTGGTTGCTGAGCTTCAACGCAAGAGCACATACAGACTAGGAGTGCCATCATCCACCATTTTATTTGGTTACTTTTGTTTATCATAAATTTATTATTTTAATGTTGGGCAATAAGTTGCCTGTCACCGGTTTTTAGTGTTTTCCAGAACAATAAATTGAACGCTATTTATTTCGTGATAACGATGATTCCTTTATCTGTCTTAAAAGATAAATCGTTGGTGTTATTTAAAGCTTGTTTTAAATTTTTTACAGGTTTTGCCGTTGCCAAAAGTTGTTTATCGTTATCATCCCTACCAACATAAAAAATACCAGTTGCCAGGATACCTATAATACAAGCTGCGGCCGCCCATAGTATCCAGCGTTTAGAAAGCCTTATGATTCTTAGGGTCGAAATACGTTGCGATGCAGTGACTTTGCTCAGTTGTATCTGGCGAAAAACTTCATCAGATCTTTCTTTGGAAATGATTGTAATTTTCTCGGCGATATCTTTCTCGTACCCGGATTCGAGCCAGACTTTTAATGACTGCTCATTCAAAGTCAATTCGTCCAGCAGCATTTGCTTTTCTCTGTCAGACGACTCGCCTTTTTTAAAGAGTTCTAATAATTCAATTAATTGTTTCGTCATTATTATTAAATGACGAAACAATTAAAAAAGGGGGTATCCCGGTACATTAAGAAATTGTTACGTGACAGAGAATTTTATTTTATCAACGCGGTTCAATATATCAACAGCGGAAACAGGTGTTGCCAGTTTTTTGCTTTTATATTTTGTCTTATCAATTTGGAAGCAGATTTTACATAATCTTTTGCCGATTCAACAGAAATATTCAATGCTTCGGCAGTTTCTTCATATGTCTTTCCTTCTAATCGACATAGTTTAAAGGCCATCCTCTTTTGACGTGGTAATAATTCTATAGCGTTATTAAGAGCAGAAAGCTTTTCGCTGTAATTTTTTTCGAAAGCATGCGAGTCATCATTCAAAACGAAAACCTCGTTCAGGTTTTCTGTAAATGGTGTAAAACTCTGTTTTACTTTCTTTTTAAGATGTTCCAGGCTTTTGTAGAAGCTGGAAGTAAATAGCCACCCATCTACAGAATGTTCTGATGTAAGTTTTAATCGGTTACTCCATAAAGCAACAAATACCTCCTGCAGGATATCCTCCGCTTCGTATTGATTGTGTAGATTTGAGGAATAATAAATGCAGTAATTAACAAAATGGCAACCATCGAACGATATT
>CAXTDO010000811.1:0-3149 GCA_964242315.1 uncultured Flavihumibacter sp. | reverse complement strand
CGTTCACCGCGCGCACTGCCAATTCCTTTTTCAGGTGGTAGCATCTTGCCTGATAAATATAGATCCAGGCTAATCCGCTGCAAAATGAAAGCAAATAGAGAATTTTTGCCAATGTTGACTTCCACCAGGGCGGGTTAACGGTGATAGCTATACTGGCCTGTTCTTTGGCCCATATGCCATCCGGGTTAGTCGCTTCAACGACAAAACGATAGTCATTATAATCAAGATTGCTGTAAAAAGCATTTGGATTCGTGCCATCCGTATATTTCCAATTCTTATCATAACCGACCAATTGATACCGGTAGCGACATTTCAAGGGATTGCCAAAATGCATAGAACTGAATGAAAGGACAAAATTATTCTGCTGATGGTCCAGTGTGATTTGCTTACTGTAAGTAAGAATACACGGTAAGTTCTTGCCTGGCTGGTTAGGCTGGCCATATACCGGTTTTTCATTATTGATCAGGAGATCAGTAAGAATAGGGTGCACACTTTGAGAAGATGTCCTGATGGCCATCGGGTTGAAATAATTCAATCCGTTTATTCCACCAAAGTAAAGCTGCCCATCGTTTCCTTTGAAAGATGCCCCGACTTTGAAACTATTCCCCTGCAATCCGTCATACTTATCATAACGGGTAACCTGCTCAGTGGCCGGATCAAAACAAAGCAATGCGTTTCCACCCATCCAGACGCGGCCAAGGCGGTCTATTTCGAGTGATTCGACATCGTTGAAAATCCCATTTTTGGCATCGAATCGTTTGGTGGTGAAAGATCGATCTCGCAAAACCAACCTGTTTAAGCCGCCGCCAATCGTGCCAACCCAGTAGGTACTGTCATTTTGTTTCGCGATCGGATAGGTATAGTCTGAACTCAGGCCCGTTCGTTTCCCAGCACGATAATGATAAGTTTTGGATACCTGTCCCGCCTTATCAATAAATAATCTTTTTAGACCATGTGTGCTGGAAACAAAGACTTCCGGCCGTTTTTCTTCCGGTAAAATAAAATAGCCTTCCCCGTGATAACGTACCTTCCAGCTACCTGCACCTGTTCTCCAAATAACACCTGAGCTGTTGGTGTGATTACCGAACCACATGTTGCCGAATACGTCTTTGGCGAGCGTCTCGATCGAGTAATTTGGGAAATCTCTAAAGCCGGCCGGCCAAAGCAAACCAAGCCTGTCCTGCCTAAGTATGTTGATCCCGGCACCGGTACCTATCCACAGATTCCCTTCCTGGTCGAAAGCCAGGGACAGAATATTGCTATTAGGTAATTTGACAGGCGATTCAGGATCAAATCGTATATTTCGTTTTGACCGGTAATCGTAAAAATTCAGACCGTTATCAGTCCCTATCCATAAACCTTTTTGAGGTTCTTCTAAAATACAACGTACATAGCTCGAAGTAATAGAATTCTTGTCGCCGTCATGATGTTGAAATGTAAGAAACTTTTTGGCATTCAGATCACGGTAACTGACTCCCCCACCAAAGGCGCTTACCCACAAACACTGGGAACGATCAATGAACACATCAGTTAACGACCTGGTGCGCAGACCAACACCCGGGGTTTTATTAGTTATCACTTGTAACTCACCAAGGTTATGATCCAGGTTGAGAAGGCCTGTCGCTCCGTTGACCCAGTAATGTCCATTAGCTTCTTCGCCGATTTGCACTAAGTTCATTCCGGCGGGAGCGGTGTAAGAATGGATCACCCTAAATGTATTTCCTTCTATTTTTTCAATAGCATATAATTTATTATCAGTGCTGATCAGTAGTTCTCGCCGGGTATTTATAGAAATATGAGATACGCTCCCACCGGGTAATCCCTGAATCAGCAGGCGATGGAAAGTTCTTTTTTTATCCAGTAAAAAAACACCATCACTGCTGGCCAGTAAGATTTTTCCGTCGCCGGCTTCTGACATGTCAAGGAATTTTAAGCCTTTCGACACAGTTAAAGTTTGACGTATCAATTCCCTGCCATGTATCATATAAAGGGTAAGTTCGCCATCTGACAAATTATATATGAAGTTAGTGCCTGACTTAATCAGCTTAACAAAGGTAGGCTGGGTCGCTACTCCCCTTACTGAATAATCGGTATATTTTTCTGTCTTGGCGTCAAATTGTTGCAAACCACCTTCGGTACTTACCCAAATCAACCCGTTACTTTCCGGCAGCAAAAACTTTACGCGGTTCTTATACGCATTTTGCAAAGGCTCATTGTTATTATAATACCGCTTGACAGTGTAGCCATCAAACCGGTTAACTCCAAATAAGGTTCCTATCCAGATATATCCTTTTTTATCCTGAACAATACAATTTGCATCGGTGTGAGACAAGCCTTCGTTAACGGTGAGGTGATTGAACTGATAACCAAAAGGTTGTGCATAAAGATCACAAATAGGCAGAATGATACTACATAAAAGCACATGAAAAATTAAAAGTTTCTTGCGAAACTGACAAGCAAAAAACATGTGCTCAATCAAATTCATCTATAAGTTTTTTGTTTTGACCAACTACTCATCAGGCGTAGGTTGAGAGCGGCCTTTGGTTTACAATTACAAAAATACCCTTTCACTGCAATTAAAAGCATGATTATGCAGATATAGACTAAAGTGCAATAATTATGGATAAAAGTGCAAACACAGTTGAATACATATAAAGGTTATTTGTGCTAACCATTTATAAAACTGTCATCAAGGGCCATATGGCTTAATCATACTTTTTACTCTGTATGAGGCTGCGATCTCGTCTGTACTGATTTTAAAACTTAAAACTATGCACGATAATACGGGGTTTTGCCGATTTATTGGATCTGAAGAAAGGAGGACACTTTAGGATGAGTTAACAACTTTTGATATACGATCCCTAACCGAGAAGCCAGGAGCGGATGAGAGCGTTCCCTGGAAAATTGTCTCGGCCATGAGAATAGACCAGATTATTGAAAAACCAGCTAGTATAAACTTTGATCAACCTTGATATTTCTGATGCCTCCTCATGTAAAAGGTTTCATAGTGTTCCTTTGAAATTTCGGGATAATGACAATCACGAACGATTACACACTATTGAAATTGAAATGAGCCGAATACAAATTCCATCCACCCAATTACTTACCAACTAATTTATTAATCTAAATTTATGAAAAGAGCTCTACTT
>CAXTDO010000810.1:0-3153 GCA_964242315.1 uncultured Flavihumibacter sp. | reverse complement strand
ACTGAACCCTGTAATTACCCCAGTCCGCAACATACACTCTTCCATTCCCGTCAACAAAAACATTGGTAGGGCGTGACAACTGGTTTGGTTCCAGCCCTGCTCCATTTCCGCCGGCAATGGTTACCCCCTCGGCCCCGCCTACCCGCTTCTGGATCCTTGCATTTAGCTGGTCGGCAATATACACCGTACCCGCGTTGTCAACAAATACACCGTTCGGGCCGTTGAGCTGACCGGCGCGGTTACCTATACCATTGCCACCTGCAACAACGTTACTGAATACGTCACCCGGCGTCCATTTCAGTATGCGTGCCCCAAATCTGTCAACAATATAGATATCTCCATTTGGAGTGACAAAGAAGCCGTCGGGAAAAGTGGTTGGCTGGTTGGGTGTTCCCATGCCATTGCTGGAAACGATGATTACACCGGTGTTAGAGCCAGGCGCATATTTCAGTATACGGCTGTTATAATAGTCCAGCGCATATACGTTACCGGCAGCATCAAGTGCCACACCCCTTACATTGCCAGGAAAGATGTTGCTGTTAGTCTCGGTAATTACAATGCCTGACGTGGCTCCCGGTGCCCATTTTAAAATCCTTCTGTTGGCAAAATCGGCAACATAAAGATTGCCTGCAGCATCCAACGCAATACCATAAGGTGAATCAAGCTGGTTCAATGCCGCCCCTCGTCCGTTTCCTCCGGCAACCACTATTCCAACGGTGGCGCCTGGCAAAAATTTCAGCACGCGGTTGTTGATCTGGTCCAGCACATAAAGGTTCTGGCTGGCGTCGGTGATGACGCTGTAGGGCATCACCTGGTTCAGCGCTGTGCCGGTTCCGTTACCACCGGCAACAGTTACACCAATCGCCGGAGATCCTGACTGTGCATGAGTTTTAAATATCAAGGCAAGAGCACACATGTACCCTGTCAGAATAAGAATTTTCTTCATAATAAGGCTATTTTCTGATGCTGGAATGAAAACAGAGCGTTGTTACATAGGAGATATGATGCGTTGAAACTATTTATTATTCCCGAAATTCACAAATGAATTATGAATTACTGTCGCTAATTATTACAAAATTAATGTTGATCGTTAATAAACACGCCTGTTTTGAAACAGTAACGAATCCGGGTACATTTTTGCAAAATCTTCTTTGAACTATGATTTATGTGATTTTGATGATGGCCTATGAATTCAGGATCATAATTAATCAAAAAAATCTCAGTTCAAAGACAATCAAAAAAATCACATAAATCACAGTTCAAAGAGTTTCCTTTGTATTTAAGTACCGAATAATGCCTGACCTGGATAAGTACATTTTAATGCTCGGATGCTTCGACACCAAAGGAGAAAACTTTTCCTTCATGCGCGATTACCTTTTGAATCTTGGCGATAAGGTTCTTACGGTTAATACCGGCGTCATGGGAACCACAACTATTTTCCCCGTTGATTTTGAATCCGACCAGGTTGCCCTTGAAGCAGGGTATAAAATTGAAGACCTTAGAAGCAACGGAGATCGAGGTCATGCTGTTGAGATAATGGCAATGGGTGCAGCCAGATTGGTGAGAAAGTTGGTTAGCAAAGGAAAAATAAAAGCAGCGATCGGAATGGGCGGCGGCGGCGGAACTTATATCGCACTTTCAGCTATGCAATCGATTCCATTTGGGATACCTAAACTTTGTTTATCAACCGTAGCTGCCAAGGATCTTTCAAGGCAGACCGGCAACAAGGATATTACATTAATGCCTTCAATCGTAGACATTGCCGGACTCAACAGCATTGCCATGCTTTTGACCAGTCAGGCTGCTGCTGCTCTTTCTGCTATGGCAAAGGTGGTTGACGTGACAGCAAAGACCGCAGCCGGAAGAATTGCAGTCAGCATGTTCGGAAATACTTCTGCCTGTGTGAATCGGTGCAGCGCGTTATTACGTGATCGTGGCTATGAGGTGCTTGCGTTTCATGCAACAGGTATTGGCGGCAGCACAATGGAAGCGCTGATAAGAGAACGCTATTTTGACGCGGTACTTGATATCACCACCACAGAACTGGCCGATGATTTTTGTGGTGGAATCTGCAGCGCGGGTCCGGACAGGTTGGATGCGGCATCTGAAACAGGGATACCACAAGTTGTAGTACCCGGATGTTTGGATATGGTTAATTTCGCGCATATCGATACAGTACCTGAAAGATATAAAGACCGGGAATTTTATAAATGGGCTCCCGACGTTACTTTAATGAGAACAAACCAGGAGGAAAACAAAATATTAGGTGAAAGAATCGTTGAAAAGTTACAGCGCTCCATGGCACCTGTTACAATTGTATTGCCGGCAAAGGGAATATCCCAGGTAGACTCGGAAGGCGGTATTTTTTACCGGCCTGAAATTGACAGGGTGTTGTTCGATTCAATTAAAGAAAAAGCAACGGGTTTAATTGAAGTGGTTGAACTGGACGCACATATTAACGATGAAGAATTCTCTGATAAATTAGTGAGTACATTACTGGCGATGTTAGAAAAGAAATAAATTGCTATCCCAAAAAAAAACGATTCATTATGCCAAATCCATGGACAGGGAAAGGTAATCCTTATACCAGGCAGGAAGTACGTGACCGGTTAACGAAAACGCTGGATGAACAAAAGGCGATTATTGTTGCTGGTGCAGGAACAGGTATAAGCGCCAAGTTTATCGAAAAAGGCGGTGCCGATCTGATCATCATATACAATTCCGGAAGATTCCGTATGGCCGGACATGGATCCACTGCGGGTTTGATGGCCTACGGCGATGCTAATGCGGAAGCTATGAACCTCGGCGAATTTGAAGTGCTACCTGTAGTTAAGGAAGTGCCGGTTATCTGTGGTGTGCACGGTTCTGATCCGCGTCGGCGCATGTGGCACCATTTGCTAAAAGTTAAAGAGATGGGTTTCTCAGGCGTCAACAATTTTCCAACACACTGTATTGTAGACGGATATTTCAGGGATATTCTGGAAGAAACCGGGATGGGTTTTGATAAAGAAGTTGAAATGATAAGACTGGCCTCCATGATGGAACTGTTCTCCATTGTTTATGTAGCCAAACCTGAAGAGGCGAGGCTGATGGCTGAAGCAGGCGCAGATGCTATTATCTCACATGTAGGCACAACAGTCGGCGGATCTGTCG
>CAXTDO010000809.1:0-3154 GCA_964242315.1 uncultured Flavihumibacter sp. | reverse complement strand
CGGCCCAGTCTTCAGTACTTTTTTTAGAATCGCCTTCAATAAGCACCGTGAAAGTTTTGCCGAGGTCTTTCTGCATGCTTTCAAGGGATTTCAAACGGTGCAGGTTAACAATTTCCTGAAGCCTTCTTTTCTTCACAGTTTCAGGCACATCGTCCGTAAAGCGCCTGGCCGCTAGTGTTCCGGGCCTCTCACTATAAAAATACATGTAGGCCAGGTCGTAGTTACAATACGCCATCAGCGATAACGTGTCCTGATGGTCTTCTTCCGTTTCAGTACAAAAACCTGTTATGACATCGGTAGACAAACCGCAATCAGGCAAAATTTCCCTGATACGGTTGACCTTGCTGATATACCATTCCCTGGTGTAGGTACGGTTCATAAGCTGAAGGATCCTGCTGCTGCCGCTTTGAACAGGCAAATGAATATAATTACAGATGTTTTTGTATTGCTTCATCGTCAACAGCACTTCATCTGTAATATCTTTAGGGTGAGAGGTAGAAAACCTCACCCTAAGCACCGGGGAAATGAGGGCAACCATTTCAAGGAGCATCGCAAAGGTTACTGTTTCCTGCTTCTCATCATTACGCCAGTAGTAGCTGTCAACATTTTGCCCGAGCAGTGTCACTTCCCGGTAACCACTGTTTAATAGTTCTTCACATTCATTGATAACAGAGTAAGCGTCTCTGCTTCTTTCTCTTCCTCTTGTAAAAGGCACCACGCAAAAGGAGCACATGTTATTGCAACCTCTCATAATGCTCACAAAAGCAGAAACTCCATTGCTGTTTAGCCGGATAGGGGCAATATCTGCGTAGGTTTCTTCGCGGCTTAATAAAACGTTTACAGCTTTTTGTCCTGTCTCTGCTTCGCTGATTAGCTCCGGCAGTTTACGATATGAGTCGGGACCGATTACAAGGTCTACCAAACGTTCTTCTTCCAGAAATTTTGATTTCAACCGCTCCGCCATACAGCCCAATACACCCACCATTACACCCGGGTTGATGCTTTTAAGCTTTTTAAATTCAGTGAGCCTTTTACGAACAGTTTGTTCCGCTTTTTCCCGTATAGAGCAGGTATTGATAAAAATTAGATTGGCCTCTTCCATAATGTTTGTAGCGCCAAATCCTTCTTTGAATAGGATAGAAGCAACCACTTCGCTATCAGCAAAGTTCATAGCACAGCCATAACTTTCTATATAAAACTTTTTATTAACAAGGGCAGGCTCTTTTATTATTGGAAGGAACGCCTCTCCCTGCCGGTATTCTTCATGAATGGTACTGTTTATCAGATCCAGCATTTTGATTCAGATGTTTGAAGGGTGCAAATATAGTTATTTGAAATTATAATGACAAGTTGGCAGCGTCTTGAACTGTGATTAGTCTTGAACTGTGATTAAATGATTAAATGATTATTATGATTAATCAAACAATACTCTTTGGTAGCAAAGCGATAATTAAATCATTAATCATGAAAATCATGTAATCATTAAATCACAGTTCAAGACATCATCATTAAATCACAGTTCAAGACAATTCATGAAAATCATTTAATCATTTAATCACAGTTCAAGACTAATCAACGGTTCAGGTTATATTTGCCGGCAAAAGCCTGATTTGAAACTATTTTTAATTTGCCTGCTTACAGCATGCACGGTTGTATGCTATTGCCAGAATACTGTGCCATCGAAAAATGCGATGGGCCTGATCATCGGTAATGTGATGGATGCTGTTACCAACAAAGCGGTTCCCGGAATAACGGTCACCGTGAAGCATTTCAATGATTCTTCCATCAGGCGCACCATCGTTACCGGTAAGAATGGAGGTTTTGAAATGGATAAAATTCCCTTCGGGTACTACCGGGTTCAGTTTTCAGGTATCGGCTATGCACCACTAACAATAGACAGCATTCGCATGCGCCCGGAACGATTTGATTTTAACCTGGGCGATATAAAGCTGGCGCAGAAAGCCAGCGAATTGAGTGAGGTAGTGGTATACGCCGAAAAGCCGCTTATAGAAAATAAAGATGGAAAAATCACCTTCAATGTAGGCGAATCCGCCCTGAGCGCCGGAAGCAGCACCACCGAGCTGTTAAAAAATATGCCGCTGATATCCAATGATGCTGATGGCAAAATATTACTGAAAGGCAAAGAACCCAAAATTTTAATAGATGATAAGCCTACCGACCTTAACTCCCAGCAGTTAGCCGACCTGCTGGAATCTTTACCGGGAAGCTCTATTGAAAAGATTGAGTTGATGACTACCCCACCCCCACAATATGCAAATGAACCAGGTGGTGTAATCAACATTGTAACAAGAAAGGGCAAGATCGGGTTTACAGGAAGGGTGTCTGTCTCTTACGGAAGCAGGGGAGAAGGCAATTTATCGGGTAATGTATCTTACAGGAACCGTAAACTCGCTGCAAATATGTATGCCGGCATTGGTGCCAGCCGTTTAAATGGCGAAGGACATTCTACGCGGGAAAACTTTTACACCGATTCTTCTAATGCATTAAACACCCAGAATAACAATACCAATAAGAACGTCCGTCCTAATCTGCGACTTTCAGTAGACTATGAATTGGATAAAAGAAATGCCATCAACGTTACCACACAGATCAATTCCAACTACTTTAATAATAGTACACTTACTCAGTACACCAATTATAATAACATCAAAGTGCCCTATCGTATCAGCAGCCGCCAGAACAGTACTTCGGGAGACAACACCAATCCTAATTTCTCTTTTAACTATAATTATAAAGGAAAAGACCCGCGGGAAATTTTAAGGTTCATCGGCAGTTATAACATAGGCGTCTCCAACAACACCAGTAATTTTTATCAAAAATTTTCGGATGGCAATGGCGTAGCTACCGGTGTTGATTCCACACAAAGACAAAAATTTAATAACCACGACCATAATTATGCGCTGACACTGAATTACGACAAGCCGTTGAAATGGATGCATTCACTATTGTTGTTTGGCGGTGCGTTAAATCGCAGTAGTTACCATAATGTACAGGTCACAGATTTCCTGCGTAAAACAGACAGCATCTTTGTAAACAATCCTTTGCTGAGCAACGACTTCAATTTCACCCAAACTATCGGTAACCTTCGAAGTGGTATTGCCATTGAACTTGCTAAAAAATGGAAGCTCACTAC
>CAXTDO010000808.1:371-3157 GCA_964242315.1 uncultured Flavihumibacter sp. | reverse complement strand
GAATTTACCAATTACAATGATGTACAAACAGGCATCAATTTCGTTCAGTTATTTTCAGCATTAGGATATGAGGTAGATGTGCCGGATCATGTGGAAAGTGGCCGCGCCTTTCTCTCAAAGGGCCTTGTGAGAGATGCACAGCAGATAGCCATCAGGAATGTAACCTTGTTGTCTGATGCAATGCCACCGGATGCTGTACTCGTGGGAGTAGAACCTTCTGCAATACTAACGTTCCGTGATGAATACCTCGACCTGGTGCCGGATGAGTTGGTTGAGAAAGCAAAGCTGCTCGCCTCGCAAACGTTTTATGTTGATGAATTCTTTATTGCTGAAGTTAAGAAAGGTGCCATAAAAAGCGACCAGTTCACCACAGAAAAAAGAGCCGTCAAACTTCATGGACATTGTCATCAGAAAGTGTTGTCTGATTTGTCCGCCTCTATTCACATGCTTTCTCTGCCGGCAAACTACAGGGTGGATGTTATTCCATCGGGTTGCTGCGGTATGGCTGGCTCTTTCGGGTATGAGGCGGAGCACTATAATGTTTCCATGAAGATCGGAGAGCTGGTATTATTTCCTGCGGTAAGAAGTTTTGCTGATGATGTGTTGATTGCGGCGCCGGGTACTTCCTGCCGTCATCAGATAAAGGATGGTACCGGAAGGAAGGCAAGTCATCCGGTGGATATTATGTGGGAGGCGTTGAAAAAATAAGTGTGAACTGTGATTGATTTAATTTTTGAACTGTAATTAATTGATTTAATGAAGACTATGAAACAACTCATAGTCTTCATTAAATCAATTAATTACAGTTCAAAAATTCCCAAGCGCCTTTCGAACCTCTTTATAAAACACCGGCACCTTCACTTTCGGGTCGCCGGCACCCAGCGTTTCAATGGGCAGGTAGCCGTTATAACCTGAGGCTTTTATAATGGAAAAAACTTTATCAAGATCGGTCTTCACTTCAGCGCCATTGACGTACATGTTTTCCTTGATCTGCCAGTTAACGGCGTATTTAGCAGTCTGCGCTATCTGTGCGTAAGGATCACCTGTCTGGTAACTGCCGATATCCAATATCAACCCAAACCATTCTGAATTAACTTTTTTAATGATCGTTTCAACCTGGCTGGCATTTTTGATAAAATCATTATGATTTTGAATGGCCACTACCACGCCGTATTTTTTTCCATACTCCACACATTCCCTGATATCGTTAACCATCCATTCAGTAACCTGATCCCAACTGAAATCTTTCGGACTTTTATTACCTGAAAATATCCTGATCACAGGGGCGCCGAGTTTGGCAGCCACTTCAATCCAGCTCTTCACCATCTTTATGTCAGACCTCCTGTTGTTTTCATCTGGGTCGGTGAAATCATTTCTTACACCGGTGCCACTAATGTCCAGTCCTAATGAAAATGCTTTGCGTTTTAATTTAAAGATGTAGTCGTCAGCGGGAACATTGGGATAACCGGGGAAATAATAACCGGTTAGATCAATGGCATCGAAACCGGTGGAGGCGGCAAATTCCAGCAATTGTTCAAGATTCATTGCTGATTTGGTAAGCGGGTCGTTAAAGGAATATGCGTTGAGACTCACCTTTAACCGCGTGCCGGCAGTTGACATGGATGTTTGCGCATAAGCCTTTGCGTTACCGCCAAGCATGATTGCTGCCGTAGTTGCCGGCAAAGCGACAAGCGTTTGTAAGAAGCGTCGCCTTAGTAATGGGTTTGCCATAAGTGATTGTTGAAGTGTGTTTCAGCTATCAGGTATGAGGTATCGGGTATGAGGTATTACCTTTCAGCATATACGGTCTCCACGTTGATACCTCATACCTGATAGCTGTTTAGATGTTTCCAGATGATATTATAAACATCCGTACCGATAACAGCCCTTTCCTGTTTGCTATCGGTGATGAGTACAGGATGAAATATAGCAGGCGTATTGACCCTTCCGTGAGAACCTTTGATCAGAGTAGCATCTAACGGTATCACGTCCATCACATACCGGAAGCCTGCTTTTTTACGAAGCAGCTTGTAACCCGCGCGTGCTTTGGATGTCATGAACATTTCAACGGGATCGTATCCTGGTTTTTTATGGATATCAACCACACGTGCATAATCGGGCGCTACTGCATCATCCAGCCAGAAGTAATAGGTAAACCAGCTTTTTTCATCAGCTACCAATACAATTTCTCCTGCTCTCTCATGATTAATATTGTATTGCTTTTGCGCTTCACGGTCAAGAACTAATTCTATACCCGGCACTTTTTCCAGGATGCCTTTTACTTTTCCGGTGACAGATGGATCGTTTATATAAACATGCGCTACCTGGTGGTCGGCTACTACAAATGCTTTTGATGCACCGGGATCCAGTAGTTCCAGTCCTCTTTCTATTCTTATTCCCAATAATCCGTTCTCCCGGAACAAGCGGTTCAGGTGAATGGGATTGTTCACGGGCGCGATGCCATATTCTGAAAGCAGCACAACGGCTGCGCCTTTATTTTTGTAAAATTCCACCAGGTCTTTTACAACAGCATCAATTTCACCCAGCTCTTTGGATATTTTTGAGACGTCGGGTCCGAACTTTTGCAGGCAATAGTCGAGATGCGGTAAATAGACTAATGTTAAGGTAGGGTTATAACGGTCATCGGTAAACTTTGATGCGTCTGCGATCCATTGTGTTGATTTGATGTTGGCGCCCGGTCCCCAAAACTGAAATAAGGGGAACTGTCCAAGCTTTTGTTGCAGTTCATCGCGCAGTTCTGCGGGGTACGAGTAGCAGTCAGGCAT
>CAXTDO010000808.1:0-361 GCA_964242315.1 uncultured Flavihumibacter sp. | reverse complement strand
AGGTAGTTAGGACGAGGCGTTACGGAGTAATCTGCGGTTAAATACATGTTGTACCACCAGAACATGTTGGCACAGGTGAAAGATGCGTCTTCCTTTTTTGCTCTATCCCAGATTTTTTCTGCCTGTACCAGTTTGTTGGATTGCTTCCAGAATTTTACTTCACAGTCTTCTCTGTCGTACCAGCCGTTGCCTACGATACCATGTTCAGCGGGCCATTTGCCGGTAAGGTAGGTTGATTGTGCTGATGTGGTAACGGCGGGTAGCACAGGTGCGATGGTGGTGAGATGGTGGGTACCCGTATAAGTTTTCAGGAAGGGCGTGTGCTCGCCTATGAGGGAAGATGATAATCCTACGATGTCTA
>CAXTDO010000807.1:0-3168 GCA_964242315.1 uncultured Flavihumibacter sp. | reverse complement strand
GTCTATAATAATTATGATCTTTGATCGGCTTTCCCTTGTGATAATAGATTCTCGTTGTCTTTTTGGTCGTTTCAGGTAATTGCATTTCAATTACTTCAAGGAATTTAATCAAGTCGTTAACGTAGACAATTCCGGCTAGTAAGCTTGTTTTTAACCTCATAGCCTCGTCGAGATCAATGCGGACAGCGTAGGACATAATTTGAGTATCTTATTTATCCTAAGGTACTTTTTTCTTACATCAATTTTTACCTTGGCTTTGAATTCTTTCCTTCATCTTAAGAATGGTCTTCATCCGCTTTGCCCTCATGTTTGCAATTTCCTGATCAGTTAATCCCCTTCCTGCTTTCTTTTCTTTTCCACCTTCCAGTTTCTTTATAGCTGCATCCGCCCATTGCTGAGTTAATACCGCATGCGCCCGTATGTTTCGGAGTTCTGCGAGAATAGATTCTAATTGCATGATTTTTACGCAAAGTACATAAAGCCCGGCCAGTAGAAACAAGCCGGGGTAACCTTTTAAAAGAGACGGCTTAAAGCCAGAAATTCGATACATAAATTATAGCCGGGGTATAGACATAGCCCCTGGGCGGTACCTTTTTTGTTAACTCTGATTATCAATAGTGTTTATAACATTTGTTTTGATCCTGGGTAATTAGTGGTGCCAGGTGGAGGGCGGATTGTTGCCATTTCAATTGCTTTTATGATTATCGATTCTCTTTAAGATGAACAGTATCAGCCCATGAATGACAATTGACACGTTCCCCCAAAATACTCCCACTCCTAACCAGTGAAATACGTTTCCGCTTTTATCATTTATCAAAAACAGTATAATAATGCTCAACGATATCGCCGCACGTATCAGCGCTTTGTCGTCCTCGCTTAAGCTTTTCATGTCAATTGCTTTTAATTATTATTTAAACGGCTTTAAACTGTACTCATAACAAGCAATGTTGCTTATCCGGATGCTTCTGCCATACACAGTTGCAAACTTTCTTATCTCCTCTATATGTCTATCCAGTTGCGTTAAACCAAGTTGTGATCGCGCAGTAACAAAATTGACTGTGTTGCCGGCCTGCAGGTATTCATACAGATCTTTATTGTGTGGCGGCAATTCCTTGCGTTTAGGCGGATCGGAGAAGGGGTTATGTTTTCGTGGCATTGTTAACTGGTTTTGAAGTAATTCTTTTGATAGTATTCAATAACTTTAGCAGCCTCTTCTATGGTAGCTTCCGGATTCTCATCATTTTCAATGATATCGGCGAAGTCAGCAAGAACCCGTGACAGGCCTTTGAGCTTTGATACTTTCTTTTGCTGCTCTTTGGTGAGGGTTGTAGGCATAGTTATTAAGTCTATTCAGATAGTTCACTAAGGAGCGAATAAGGGGTGTGTTTGGAAAGCTTTATTGGTTGACGAACAAGTGGCTTCCTGTTGATAAAAGAATCCCTAAAATGCGTTGGAGGAAATGCACACAGTTCCATACGAAATCGTAACGGGTATTTCATCAATTCGCAGTTATGATTGTGCACACAATTAGTGCATGGTATTTTTTCCATTGATTGTTAATTTTGATGTCTGGTTAAAAACCACTGAAGAAATTCAATACGAATAGCCGGAGAAACCGTAAGTGGGGCATCTGCCCTAATTACAGGGCATGACAGTTTCCTGATGTTATGTGGCATATGAAAAAATGGGCATTTGGTTCTAAGTGTGCAATTTGTGCATGGTGATTTCATAATAGTTAGTTTAAGCGATATTTTTGAAATGGTAATTTCAAGTCCGGCGCAATTCTCGGGTTCCCGCGGTCTGGCAGTTGTATAGGTAAACTATATTGAAATTGACATAGCTTCAAACGAAAAGGAACTGTAAAGCCGTCAAGTGGGCAGTCGCCCTTCTTTGCTTTTGGGCATATATCACATGGGCACATATAATTTAGTTTAAGCGTTCGTTCAAAATAGTCCAGCCTGTAAGGCACTGGCTAAGGATAATAAAAAATTAATTGGAGTTTAACAGGTGGATAAACCGGAAAGAGATCCCGTTTGCAATACACAAACTTTAGATGTTTGAAATTGCAAATCGGCATTAATAAATCTGTTTAATCTAGCGCTAACAATTTCAAGATCATTATTAATTGATCCTTTATTGAATGCCGGCTGTACCCGTATATCATTCGCTATTAATGCGTCAATAATAATTTCACAATCCGAGGCTGATTTAAAAGAGTAAATTAAATCACCAGCAACCATTTTGCAGTAACCTGCATTGTTGTTACAAGTATAAACCTCTGCAACTACGCCTGTAGGCGTTACAAAGCTTTTTGTAATATTCATTTCCTTTAAAAACTTTCCACGATGGTTGTTATAAAAGCCGAGCTTGTACTTAGGAACATAATTCATCTTTCCAGTAAGTTCTGGCCTCCATGTTGTGAGATAGCCAGAATTGATTAATGCTTCCAATAAAACCAGGCGTTCAAAGTGATAAAGAGTGAAAACAAGTCGACCTATTACGAGATAATAGTCTATATGAAAATATGGATGAGAATCGTAATATATGTCTGGGATGCGAGCGTAAATAACAGACACTCTACCGTCTTTTAAGAAGGTTTCAGATAAAACTTTAAGTCTCTTAAGTTTGCATTTAGTGAAAAAATCATACGTAATAAAGTCTGGATCTATGGGCAATTCTCTCAACAAAACTTCAGAATCAATCTTAACGATCTTTTTAGGCGGTGTAGGCAGCTCTATTAAATCTATGAACCAAATCAAAGCTTCTGCATAGACATCAAATCCATAAACAATACTTTTAGCTTTAATAAACTCTTTCGAGTTGCTCCCAGGTGTTGCAGTATAGAACGTTAACGTTGTACCGTCAGGCAGATTTCTTTCTCGATGGAAGCATACTTTCTTTTTTTCAATCGCATCGTTCAAATGCCAGAGGTATGTTACTATATAATCAAATTTCATAATAGTTGGTTTTTAAGATAATAATTTTGTTATCGGCTTCCATACCAGGCATACGAACGCCAGTATGAGTAATTTCTCAAAAATTGGGGGGTGAATGTTGACGTTGGTTATAATAACATCTTTATATTATAATCAATCTTGAGGCTTATCTTATTGCCTTTATGGTCAAAGGCAAAGATGTAATTATCAGACATCGAGGATAGCCCTAAAC
>CAXTDO010000806.1:0-3174 GCA_964242315.1 uncultured Flavihumibacter sp. | reverse complement strand
CTAAACGTGCTTCGCATCGTTTAGCATCGTCCCCTCCTTGAAAAGGAGGGGAACCAGGAACCTGAACTTCAAAATCCTTAACTTAATAGCGTTGACCTAACGCCACCGAGTTGCAAACTTTTTTCAATATTCTCAAAACATCTTGCACCAACCTAGAACTGCACCTTCGTTACTGGCGAAAATATCAAATCTTCCACGCCGGCGATTTTAAGGCCGATGCGGGCAAACACATAATTTTGGGTAGGTGACATATTTGGTACCGTAACACTCATGGAGATGCTGTTCGGGTTGGTAATTGCTGCACCCGCCATGCTGGTGTTTGCAATATTCTGGTCGTTGTTACCAGAGACAAACTGCGTTTTATTTATGTACAGGTTCACTCGCTCGATATTCTTTGCATTAGCGTCGGTAATAATTTTTTCTGCTTTAAAAGTGGCAGAAACTTTACCTGCTGCTGCGGTAATCTGGGGGGTTCTGATCATATAGTATGGAGTAACTTCAAGGTCTAAAGCCTGGCTTCCTCTTAACGTAATGGCAACGGAATCGGGTGCTCCGGATGCAAGGTATTTCCACCTGAATGGGCCCTGGCCGTTTGGAATAATCAATTTATAGTCACCGTCAAAAAGAAGAGCGGAGAACGTACCATCCTGTCCGAATGACGACCCTATCGCGCCCACTTTTCCAAATCCAAACTGATATAGTTCATAGGGAACCTGGTATTGTTCCACTCCAAAGGTTTCTCCCTTGTAAACTAATCTTCCCGTAAGGCTGGTAGAAGGGGCGGAATAGTTATCTTTTTTACAGGATAACCCGCCGACACATAAAAGAACCAGTAAAATATATTGAGGTTTAATTTTCATACTTAGCAGTTTAATTATGTTAGGCTATTGATTCGGTTGTCTGACAATTTTTGGATTGGAAGAACGGATGTTATCATTTATCGAGCTGTAATAATTTCCCAGTTGAAATCTGTTAGAACCAGTGACAACGGCAGGAAGTACCTCTTTAAATATCCACTTGCCATCATTGGCATTACCCGGATTGTATACTTTGTATGGCCAAAGACCCCAGGGTTGAGTACTTCTTTTTGTAGCTTTTCCGATATCACTTGTCAGATCGTTTAACGTAGTGCTGGCGCCATCCCAAACGATATGCGCAATTCTCCAGCGCTTTTTATCATACAGCACGTGGCCCTCAAAAGCCAGTTCCACCCTGCGTTCATTTACAATGCGGTCAAAAGTGATATTGCCTGCCGTCAAAGGAATTGTAAGGCCGGCCCTGGAACGGACCTGATTCATATAGCCTGCTGCAACATCTGCTTGTCCTAATTCGAACGCAGCTTCCGCGGCATTCAGCAACACTTCTGCATAACGATACCTGATAAACGCTACATCGCTGCCCCTTCCTCTCCTGCCCGAACCCACTGTCGGATCAAGCCATTTGCGTACATAAAAGCCGCTTTGCGCTCTGAATTCCAGGCCATTTACAGGACCATCTTTACCAACTACCTGAATCGGAGTGGTGGTATTAGGCAGCGGTTTTAACTGTCCGGCTTCATCGCTGGTTAAAACAGTTCCGTTACTCAATTGATAGCCGGCCCAGATGTCTACCCTTTTACCTTTGAAAAGTCCGTTTGGTAAAAGAACGGTACCGGCTAACCGTGCATCTCTGCCTGCGAAAATTTGCTGTTGGTTATCGTAATAAATCGGATTGCCCGCTGCATCCCTGGTTGGCAATGGCGCATAAGTATTATCCAGTTTTTCGAACGATTCTACCAGGTTTAGAGATGGATTCAAACGTCCTGCATCGCCGCCTTCATCAGAAATCGAATAAGGCTGATCGTTAGTAGTGAAACCATGAACCTTGCCTGCACCCGCTTTAAAATCTTCTATCAATATGGACTCCTGGTTTACACTGCTTTTATCTAAAAATATAGCGGCAAAGTTATCAGACTTATCAGGCAGTACATTATACAACTGATATGTTCCAGCAGTGCCTGTGATGATTTCACGTGCGGCTGTCAATGCCTTACCATAATAACCGGCAGACAAAGAGGCTGCAATACCTACTTCACCTCCCGGTAACGATACCTGAGGAGTAGTTGCATTGTATTTAGCTATAGAAGCGGCATATAAGGCGGCCCTTGATTCCATTGCGAGCGCCGCCGCTTTGGTTGCTCTCGATTTTTCATTAACGTCCGCAGGTAACTGCCCCTTAATGGCTTCCGCTTCACTGATTACAAAATCATATACTTCAGATTCCTTAGAGCGGGATATCTGAACAGATGAAACATCTCCTTTCGCAGGGTCATACTGCAGTGAAGTAGTGATCAAAGGCACGCCTCCCATCCTTTTAACCATTTCAAAATATTGATTAGCCCTTAAAAATCTGCCTTCCGCTGTAAACCTTGTTTTTTCTGCTTCAGTTAGTGCAGTAGACGCTTTGATCCTTTCCAAAAACAAATTAAGCTCGCGTATGTACGTGTAGTTGGCTGCCCAGTCTATCCCCCACTCTCCATAACCCCAGCCCGTTCTCTGCACCAGGTAATAACTACCATTCTCAGATGGGAAGCTTTCACTGAAATCGGCGAAGCTGTTCCATCCGTTATCCAGTCCCGAAAAGTCAAGTTGGCGGTTGTATAAATCGCCCAAAATTGACAGTACCAATGCAGGATCCGAGAATGCCACATCATTAGGTAATACTTGTATCGGTGGTATATCCAGGAACTCACTATCTTTTTTACATCCGGCCATCCCCATCAGGAATGTGAACATTGCTAATACTATAATCTTTTTCATGAAAATACTTTATACTTAAAGAATTAATTTTAAAGAGACAGGTTAACACCTATGTTAATCACCTTGTTTTGAGGGAACTGCAACCCATTATCATCCACCACTTCAGGATCAACACCATATTTTTTCAGGTTATCAAAAGAGAACAGGTTGTACGCATTGATGTAAAATCTGGCCCTTTGTATCTTCACCCTTTGTAACAGGGAAACCGGAAGGGAATAGCCTAATTGAAGGGTCCTGGCCCTGACCTGGTTTACATTATGCAGCCAGAACGTAGAGTTATGATTGTAATCGCTATGGCCATTACCGCCTACGTTATACCTGTTAGCCGGATATTTGCCCGGTATCCAGGCGCTGTTTACATCAAATATGTCTGTTC
>CAXTDO010000805.1:0-3174 GCA_964242315.1 uncultured Flavihumibacter sp. | reverse complement strand
GCTTCGCATCTTAATTGAACGTCCCCTCCTTGAAAAGGAGGGGAACCGTTACGCACTCATCATTGCTATGATCATAACACCCCTTCGGGGTTATCCTTACATTACGTCCTCGACCCCATACCTCATACCTAAATCCTTATCGTCAGCAGTTCATCAAAATTGGTAGTATATCTCCTGGAAAGATGGGCGGCTCTCAGCTTCCATTTCTTTTCGTACCCCTGAACTGCAAACCTGACCATATCTTTTCCCAAAGTTTTATTAACCTTATCCAGGGAAGCCATCAGATGATGGCTTTTTTCCCTGTTAACGGTGTCGAACATCCCATGTTGAACCTGGTCTTCCGGTATGATTTCCATCACTATTACGCCTGCCTTTAAAAACTTAAAGCCCGGCTTGTAAATGATATCAAGTCCTTTTAAAGCGTACCTGATTACTTCGTTGCTGCTATTGGTGGGCACGGGTAATTCGATGTCTGCAGATTTGATATACAATTCCTTTTCCGCATTGTAAGGACTGGTTTGTATAAATACCTGTATATGACCTGCACAACTATGCTGTTTTCTAAGCTTGAGGGCAACAATAGCTGCATAGTTGGAAACGGCTTCCTGTAATTCAGACTTGCTGGTGATCAGGTAACCAAACGACCTGGAAGTGCACATACATCTTTTTGGTGGCGGCTGGTCTTCCCATTTGATTGATGGGATGCCGCATAGTTCATTCAACATTCTTTGTCCTACAACCGACATGTTCTTCTTAACCCATTCATCGGGTAGCTTAATAAAATCAGCAGCGGTTTTTACATGATGTTTAAGTAACAGCTTTTCGTTTTGGCGGCCTACTCCCCATACCTCGCTTATTTTTGTATGGTCCAGAACTTCCTGTATTTGCACCGGGTCTGCAATACAGTGAACACCGGTAGTGTGCTTTTTCTTTTTGGCAAAACGATTAGCCAGTTTCGCCAGTGTTTTGGTAGGTGCCACTCCAACAGTTACCGGAAGGCCTGTGTTTTGTTTTACAGTCTGCCTGATCCGGGTAGCAAGTTCCGTAACATCCTGGTATTTTATATCAGAAAGATCGAGAAACGCTTCATCAATTGAATAATATTCTATAGCAGGTGTAAACTGCGAAAGTATGTCCATTACTCTCGCACTCATGTCGCCATATAATGTATAGTTGGAAGAAAAAACTTTTACATCGTATTTTCTGATTAGATCTTCCAGTATGAAAGCCGGAGTAGCCATTTTTATACCGATAGCTTTTGCCTCTTCACTACGGGCAATGGCACAGCCATCGTTATTAGACAGCACAATAACCGGCTTCCCCTCCAGTGAAGGATTAAAGACCCGTTCACAGGAAGCATAAAAATTGTTACAATCAACCAGGGCAAACATTTTATAACTCTTTTGGATTTATGATAATGCTGATTACCACACCCCAGATTTTAAAATCCATATCATCTGTAATTTTTATAGATTTAAATTTCGGATTGGCAGGAGACAGGAAGATGCCATTGGCAGTTTTTATCAGTCGCTTCACCGTGAACTCCGAATTTACTACGGCTACAATAATATCACTCGTAACCGGAGGGATCGATTTATCCACTACCAATAATGCCTTGTGTGGTATGAACGCCTCTATCATGGATTCTCCGTCTACTTTTACCAGGAAGGTTGCGGAAGGTTGTTTAATAATCAATTTATCCAGACTGATCTTTTCTTCTATGTAGTCAGCCGCCGGTGATGGAACTCCTGCCTGAACAGATGATTGATATAATGGGATATCGCTCATTACTAAAATTTTTAGCAAATTGACTAATTTTTTTAGATTTACCAAACATTATTGATAATAAGTTTTTTATGAGGGTTATCATTTACATTAGTCTATAGAAATGCATGCAGCAGAACTCCACCAAAAAACCTATACTTGCATTTTTTATAAACAGTTCAATACGTATTAAAAAGATGTTGCTTCAAAAGGCATTTCATGATGAGTATAACTAAAACAAAAATCAGTAACGGAAGGATAATAACACCTTCGGGAATTATTGACGGCTGCATTATTATAACTGGCAATAAAATTACAGGCATCAGCGAACAGGATGTGGAAATGCCCGATGCCATTGAAATTGATGCGGCTGGAAAATATGTTTCACCCGGCTTTATTGATATCCATGTTCACGGCGGTGGAGGATATGATTTTATGGACGGCACAGAAACGGCCTTCTTGGAAATTGCAGCTACCCATGCCCGGTATGGAACCACGGCAATGGTACCTACAACGCTTACCAGCAGAAGGGAAGACCTTTTTCATACCCTGGAGTTATACCAGGAAGCTGATAGAAAGAATACCGATGGCGCCTCTTTCCTCGGAATGCACCTCGAAGGTCCTTACTTTGCTATGAATCAGCGCGGTGCGCAGGATCCGAAATACATACGCAATCCCGATCCCGCCGAATATGAAGAGATACTCAGCCGTTACAATGTTATTACTCGATGGAGCGCCGCACCTGAACTTGCCGGCGCCATTTCTTTTGGCAGGTTTCTTCTTGGTAAAGGAGTGTTGCCGGCAATAGCGCATACTGATGCCATTTATGAAGAGGTAGTGGAAGCCTATGAGAATGGCTTTTCGTTGATCACCCACCTTTATTCCTGCATGTCGGGTGTAACAAGAAGAAACGGTTACCGGTATGCAGGTGTGCTGGAAAGCGCCTGGTTAATTGACGGCATGGATGTTGAAATTATTGCCGATGGCATTCACCTGCCGCCGCCATTACTTAAACTTGCTTACAAGATAAAAGGAAGCGATCGTATTGCCTTGATAACAGATGCCATGCGTGCAGCAGGTATGCCACCAGGTGAAAGCGTGTTAGGAAATATTGATAACGGATTGAAAGTTATAGTTGAAGATGGGGTAGCCAAGCTGCCGGACCGCAGTGCTTTTGCGGGTAGTGTTGCTACTACCGACAGGCTCGTGCATAATATGATCCGGCTTGCCGGAGTATCATTGACTGAAGCTGTAAAAATGATGACCATTACCCCTGCTACCATCATGAAGGTTCAGTCGGCTAAAGGTTCTTTAGTGGCTGGAAAGGATGCGGATATTATTATTTTTGATGATGACATCAGGGTTTCGATGACGATGGTTAATGGTAGGATCGTTTATAAAGGATAATAT
>CAXTDO010000804.1:0-3178 GCA_964242315.1 uncultured Flavihumibacter sp. | reverse complement strand
ACAGGGCACGGAGGAGTAAACACAGAGAGCGCAGAGGGTTGCCTCTGCGCTCTCTGTGTTTCCTCCTCTGTGCCCTCTGTGTTTAAAAAACTCTTAAAATGCAACAAACTCATTTTTGCATTACCATCACGCCATTGATGACAAAAGTGCTTCCCGCATCGGCATTCATATTGTAGACTTTCTGTATTCCTTTAGCCATTTCGGTTTTACCCACAACTGTAAAGGCTTCGTACTTTCCTGTTTGTTCATTCCTGCACAAAACTTCTTCACCTTCTGCCACCGATCCAATATTTTTTACACCGGCTTTTGTTGTAACAGGATGATTGGGTGTTGCTTCCAGCACTCTTGAAAAAAGCTGCAATTCAGTACCGGCCGAGGTTATTGCTTCTTTTGCATGTATCAAGGTTAACTGAGTGATGGCATAATTTTTTGCCTCATGCACCGTTACATTTTTCACGTTAACTATCCAGGGCCGGTGCGTCACCGGATCAATAGAAATCACTTTATCGCCTGATTTAATTTCACTTAACAATTTCCGGCTACCGTCTGCCATCGCCACTTCTTCCTCTCCGGGAAAGCAGATATCGTTTCCATAAGTGCCCGCTTCCGACCTGTCTATCTCTTTTCCTTTCAGAGACGATTTATATTGCTGGAAACTGTATTCCTTCGACAGGATATACGATAACTTCAGTACAAAGAATTTTTCCTCCTTATCTATCGCATGTATATCTTCAAAATATTTATTCCACACTTTAGGATCTGAAGAAACGTTCGGTAAACAGGAAACAAATAGCTTTCCTTTTTCATTGGTATAATAGATCACGGTACCTAATGTATTTCCATCGGCTTTAGAAGAAAGACTGTACAGATCAACCCTTTTCTTCATGCCATCATCGCCGGTAATGAAGTAAGGTTTTTTACCTTCGTACCTGTCCATCACGTACGTGTTGTTATCAAACTTTACATAAGTATCATTGTCCAGGTCTTTTATAATAAAAGTTTTTGCCTTTTCATACTGTTCCATCGTCATTCCTTTTGGCATTTGAGCAACAGCATTCAGCGAAACAATTGCAAATAACCAGATCAATACAGTTTTATTCATCGATGTGTGTTTTTAATTTTTAAAGTGTGAGATGTTTAACTTTTGTGTGATCGAATTCTTAACCCCGAAGGGGTGACATTTAGCGTTTGAAACACAAAGAATAATATCACCCCTTCGGGCAATGTTATTTAGTTAAGAAAATGTTCAATATTCAATAATCAATTTTCAATCCGGCTTTAATTAATATCTGATATGTAATTATTGAATATTGCTTATTGAACATTAATGCCATTCAAGTTCTCTTAACTAAATGACATTGCCCCTTCGGGGTTAGCGTATGTGTATGAGATTTCTATAACCATGACACCCCCTTCGGGCAATATCATTTAGTTAAGGTTTTGAGTCGCGGGGTTCAGGTTCCCCCCCTTTTTAAGGAGGGGACGTTCGAAAACGATGCGAAGCACGTTTTCGAACGGGGGTGGTTACCACGCTGTAATTGTTTAGACTGGTCGCCAGAGTGCGTTGCATGCGAGTTGCCGACTAGTGACAGCGTGGTAACCACCCCCGGTGCGTCAGGTGCTTCGCATCCTTCCGCACCGTCCCCTCCTTAAAAAGGAGGGGAACCTGGAACCAAGAACGTGCTGCTCCAAATCCTTAACTAAATGACATTGCCCCTTCGGGGTTCTTTACCCATACCTGATACCTCATACCTCACTAAGACAACTCCTTAAATGCAGAAGCAAACGCCTGCATTTCATCCATCCGGCCAATGCTTACGCGGCACCATTCTTTATTTTCGAACTTCCAGGAACGCACGCCTACTCCCCTTTTCATCATTTCTTCTGCAAACTTTTTACTTTCCATTTTTACAGGAAACATTACAAAGTTGGCAGCGGATGGTATATAATCATAGCCTTCGCTTTTTAAGGTGTCGTAAAGGAATTTTTTTGATTCCATTGTTTTGTTGAAAGCATCCTGCAGGTATTCTTTATCCTGATAGGCAACAACGGCAGCGGCAAACGATGTGGCGGATATGCTCATCGGTCCCGCTGTGTACATGCTTAGCTTCTTCACAGTTTCTGGCTGTGCAACAAGATAGCCTACGCGAAGACCCGCAAATCCATATAATTTTGAGAAAGTTCTGGCAACGATAATATTCTGGCCTTTTTTTACACTGTCTATCAGCGAGATGCTCTTTGGATCATCCAGATAATCAATATAAGCTTCATCGATGAATACGGTGGTTTTCTTAGACACCCTTTCACAAAACGCTTTCAATTTAGCATTGTCTACTACCGTTGCCGTTGGGTTATTGGGATTACAGATGTATACCAGTGAAGTAGTGCTGTCTACAGCTTTTTCCATAGCATCCAGATCGTATACGTGGTCGGCGGTCAATGGCACCCGAACCACTTTAGTGCCTAATTCTTCCGCATGCCTTAGCAGATCTTCGTAGGTTGGTACGGCAGAAACAATAGTGCCTTTTCCATAGTGAAGTGCGGCAGCCAGTAACAAGGGCGATGAGCCGGCGGCGAGTAATAACTGTTCGCCTTTTACTCCTTCATAAGCGGTTATTTTATCTTCCAGCGTTTTGCGGCTGTTCATCGGGTATTGATAAGACAATTCAATGGCATCAGATATAGCCTGTTTTGCTTTGGCTGAAGGTCCGAAGGGATTTTCGTTGGCCAGCAGTCTTGCCTTAATTGCAGGCGGCGTGGTTTCCAAAGCTTCCATATCGGAACCAATGAAAGGCTTACCTAACAGGGACTTTTCAGTAGACGTTCTCCCAAACACCTGACCAATAAAAGTTGCGTTTAACAAAGAAAGTCCGCCGGTTAACAAAGCGCCTCGTTTTAAAAGCTCCCTGCGTTTTAATGGTGTATGCATAAAATGGATTTATTAGATTAAAGTGTTTAGATATAGTATAAAATAGTGACCTCAATATGGGTTTAACAAATGTATAAATATAGCGCTTGCTATCCCACTGTTTTATAATGAACGTTTTGCTCACTTGCCCTGGCATGAAGCGCTGTTACCACAGTTCTGGCCGATTCAAAAGCCCCTGCCATCCATCCGTTTAAATAGGTAAGGTGCTCGCCCGCGAAATAGACCTGTTTATCGGGAACCAGCAATTTC
>CAXTDO010000803.1:0-3181 GCA_964242315.1 uncultured Flavihumibacter sp. | reverse complement strand
GTAATAGTGTAAGTAATGATCACTTTAGGCCTGGAGCTTTTCACTGCTGCTTTTCTCTATCTCACTATCGACTGGCCATAAGAACTAACGGTTAGCATCAGCCCAACTACAATGATCCCATTTGTTCTCATATTCGTTTTGTGTTTAATTCAATTCTTACATTCTGCAATTAAAATTTTTAATTTAAATTCATAGGTAATAACTGCCTAACCAAAATGCCTGTGAATACCCTATCCATCATTGATTCTCCACAATCCTCAACTTCTCTTTCACTAATCGCGTTACACTCTCAGTTGCCTTCGGAAACACTTTTCTTAAATCAATTTCATCGTTGTTGTGAAGAACCGACTGAAGGGTCTTCATGAATATGTTCTTAATCTCGGTGGCCAGGTTCACTTTACATATACCCAGACTGATAGCTTGTTGCAGTTGACTGGCGGGTACACCTGATCCACCGTGCAACACAAGTATGGAGTTGACAGATGAATGAATATCGGTGAGGAGTTCGAACTGAAGTTTTGGTTCTTCTTTGTAAAAGCCATGGGCGGAACCTATCGCTATCGCCAAGGCATCTATGCCGGTTTCTTCAACGAAAGTTACCGCTTCTGCAACCTGCGTAAAACCATCAAATGAATGCGGCTGACCAAGCTTGGCAACATAACCCAGCTCTGCTTCCACATTTGCATTATAGGCAGCAGCCCTTTTCACTACTTCCCTGGTGATCTTAATGTTTTCCCCGAGTGGCAACTCGCTTCCATCTATCATCACCGAGTCGAAACCGGCATCAAGACAAGCCTGCGCCAGCTCTACGGAATTGCCATGATCCAGGTGCAGCCAACCTTCCACCCCATATTCTTTCAAACCGGCTCTTGCTGAGCTTACTGCTGTGCTCAATCCCATATAGGTTATTGAACTGCTTGTCAGTTGTAAAATCAGCGGCTGCTGAAGATCGCTTGCTGCTCTCAGGACGCCTTGTAAGGTTTCCAGGTTATAAAAATTAGTGGCAAGCAACCCTTTCTTTTGTTTGGTTAGCTGAAGCATCTTTTGCTTTAGAAGCATATACTTAGATTTCTATATTGAAAATTGTTTTCGCTGTGGTTATAAATGACGAGCGGTCTGTAAAGGCGGCCGTTCCACCAGGTGCGGTTGTATTAACGGCGCCGGTAAGATTTCCAAACTTCAGGCAGTCATGTAAAGATTCTCCCCGCAGAAAACTGCTAATGAAACCTGCATTGAAGCTGTCGCCTGCTCCTATTGCATCAACAAAGTAAGAGTGGAGATAAGGTACCGCTTCAGTATAGATTCCTTTGCTGTAAGCCAAAGCTCCGTTTACACCTCGTTTTACCACTATCGTATTACTAATCGCATCAAGCGCCTTAAGTGCGTCAGAGAGGTGACCGGCATTGGTTAAAGCAAGTAGCTCCGCTTCATTTGGCATAAAAAAATCAACATAAGGAAGACAGTCTTTGTAAGGGAATTTCCACTCTTTGTCAGGGTCCCATTGTATATCCAGGGAAGTTGTGAGGCCTTTTTCATGTGCCGTTTTAAACAGGCACACAATATCTTTTTGCAGTCCTTTTTGCAAAAAATAAGAGGAGAGGTGAAGATGCCTGTATTGTACGAAGGCTTCGGTAGGTATATCGGCTAATTGTAATTGTTCCATCGCTCCGCAATGGGTAACGTTAGCGCGATCCTGCCCGTAGTTTAAAATGATAG
Source organism: uncultured Flavihumibacter sp. (assembly GCA_964242315.1). GTDB lineage: Bacteria > Bacteroidota > Bacteroidia > Chitinophagales > Chitinophagaceae > JADCRZ01. The sequence goes on along the minus strand of CAXTDO010000803.1, from coordinate 1,465 downwards.
TAGCGCCGGTTTGATATTTTGACACCTCAACGATTAATTCGGTATTTACTGTTTTACCGTCAAGTTCTTTGATGATAAATTTTCCAAAAGCATCATCACCTACCATTCCGCAAAAAGCGGTGGCTATGCCTAACGAAGCAAGATTGGCAGCAAAGATGGCTGAGGAACTGCCTAATGTAAAGGTCATTTCATCCGCTAAAATCTCCTGTCCTACTACCGGGAAACCTCTTACTTTATTCAGCAGAATATCTACGTTCAATTCACCTATTACCAATACATCCTTCATACACCTTTAAGTTTTATTTCGAAACGTGCTTATCTTCTTACCTAAACAGCAACGGTAGGGCTATAAATAGTAACCCCCTGCACAACACGGCTGATAGATCCTGACACGGAGGGATTATCAGGCTGCAGTCCGAGGTACATTGAATGGAAGAAACCCAGTAACTGGCCAACAACAGTAGAACTGATAAATGCAAGTTCATTCAGCGACTCATCAACTGCCTGAAAAGTTACATCGAGCACCGAGTGTCGCAGCGATTTTACATGCTGGTTTAAACTAACGGTAGGTATATTCCGCACATCGGCATCAAGCGATAAACTCAGATCCCGCTCATATAAGAACGCATGATCGTTAACGGAGAATAAGTACACAATTAATGTCTCGTCGTTTACAACAGCCCTGGGCCCGTGACGGAAACCGAGGAAGGAATCGTGTTTACAGATAACCTTTCCGTCTGTTAGTTCCTGCAGCTTTAAATGACACTCTCTTGCTATCCCGAGCAATGGACCGGACCCCAGGAAAATTACACGGTCATAAGGATGTTCTGCCACAGCTTTTATCATCGGCAGGTACCTGCCAACTAATTCCCTGCCTTGACTAATCAACACATCCAGTGCAGGCACCATGGTTTCCAGTGATTTAATTTTAGAAATCAGAACTATGGACAAAAGCATAGCTGTAAAGCTTCCGGTCATGGCCAGGCTTTTATCATTTGCCTTTTCGGGCAGTATAAGATAATAAGCATTGGGTAACTTATGTTTTACCAGCTGGCCATCTTTGCTGCAAGTAATAACCAAGTGGGAAACAGTATCACAATATTCATTGGCCAGTATTACCGCTTCAAGACTTTCCGGACTGTTACCAGACCTTGCAAAAGACACCATCAATGTAGGCATTTTTTTTATAAAATGCAGTTGGGGATGTGTGATCAGGTCAGTGGTCGCTATGGCGTTGGTTATTTTATGGGTGGTAGCCTGCACAATGCCCTGTGCTGCTTCCCCAATGTACGCAGAAGACCCGGCGCCTGTTAAAATTATTCTCAGGTCAGTATTTTCCAGCAAGGGCGACAAAAACTTCAGGATGGATTGCTTTTTAGAAAGGATCAATTTGTACACCTCCTGCCAAAGAACAGGCTGCCCCTGAATTTCCAGTGCGGTATGCAGTCCACCCTTTTCCTCAAGC
>CAXTDO010000802.1:0-3197 GCA_964242315.1 uncultured Flavihumibacter sp. | reverse complement strand
AGAATTTGCCCGCCATAGTCATCCAGTTCCTTTGTCGTCATACCCGGTTTGGCAAATTTTCTCATTTCCTTCAACGTGTATGCAACGGCTTCGCTGGCCTTTTTCATTCCAGCTAATTCCGAGTCTTTTGTAATTGACATAGTCCTGTTTCTTTAGTAAATGTCTGTTTTTATTTCCTATCCTGATTGCCAACGCTTCAGCATTGGCATTGGGGGCCATGAACAAATATAGCCTCCCGCAAAGTGTCCGCCACCTGTATACTTGCTTTCTGATCATCATTTATCTTTTACTATCGGTATCGGGCAGGTTCAGCAATGCGACTCCATTTGTACGGCATAAATCACTTTGCCAGAAACAGATAGTTTGAACATCTTCCCCTTTGCAGAAGGAAGTACGAGCTTCCATGTTTTCCCCTTGTCTAATGACCTGTAGATACCGTCGGAATGACCACAAAAGAAGTCTTCACCCAACTGGATAATGGTGGTAATGTACCGTGGCACCGGAGGGATTGTAGTTTCCTTAGGATGCCAGACTGAATCGGAAAAGCCTTGCGCCGGAAGGGTAGCAGTAACCGGTGAAAAGATTGGGTCAATAAAATCATGCGCCTGCAGGCAGGCATCAATAGCCTGCCAGGTGTTGCCGCCGTCGTAAGAGGTTCGTATTCTCCGGGTCTTCGAAGCGGTGCTGTAGGTAATAGCAGCGAATCCAGCTTCAATGCGTTCTACATCAATGCCCACGCCCCCCTCACTGATCACCAACGCCCAGTTTTCACCATCGTCGGTAGATCTTATTATTCCTCTCTCATTGGTTGCAAGGAGTACACCGTTTGATTCTACTATTTTCCCGCCGCCTCCAGCCTGCAGTTGTTTCCAGGATTTTCCACTGTTTGTGGATTTAAAAAGACCTCTGTCGGAGCTGATGAAAACCGTGCCCCCGGCAGTTTCGAAAACACTGAATACCCGTTTCTCCCCAAAATTTGTGAATACCGGCGACCATACATCCGTACCAGCCGTTTTTTGGAAAATTCCACTACCCCCGTAATGGTAGGCAAATATCCCGGCCTTACCAGGGGCAATGCTGCTATGTTCCCCGAAGTATCGGGGCTGGCTGTCGGGGAAAGGTGCCTTGTTCCAAAAAAGGTCTGTGGAATTTGGTTCATTGTGATATATGCCATTGCCGGCAGTTAACCAGAGCCCGTTATCGTCTGCAAAAAAATCATTTCTGCCATCGTCATAGTCATTCTTTGCAGGTTCGGGCAACCCGTCGCTAATGTCCTGCCAGGTTTGTCCGCCATCGGCAGATCTAAAAACAATGTTTGTAGTTCCAGTCTTTTCTGTTTTTTGATTTTGCAGACTATCCGATAACTGAGATGCCTGTGAAATTTCTGCCGCCTGGCTACAGGAAAGGAATTGAAAAAGGGCCAAAAAGGCAAGGTTGTAGATGATATTCATGGCAATAAATGATTTGGTGAAACAATAGAGCAAAGCTATCAGGCCCCAACTGCCTTGAAGCTTTTTAGCTGTAAAACGTTGTAAAGGATGCGTAAAACGTTTGTAAAAGGCCCTGCAACTGGGGGGTAATGAACTATTTTGCACACATGAAGCCATTTGCTTTGGTTGGATCTTCAATCATTCTACTTGTTATGTTGATTGCTGCTGTTGCATTTGTCAATAAGAAAGATGACATGCCTGAGAAGCATTTGGAAGTTGTATTACGGGATATAGGTCATCAGCTTTTGCTATCTGCTAAAGATTCTTCGTCCCGGGTGCTGCCGGTTAAGAAATTAAATGAACATACCTATCAAATCTCCTTTCAAAACGACTTTGGTTTCGTTTCAGATACACTTATCAATTTGGTTGAGCGGGAATTTCAAAAAACTGCTCTGGCAAAGGATTATATAGTGAGTTTAAAGAATTGTAAACAGGCTGAAACGGTCTTTGCATTTGAAATAAATAGCCATACAGGCAACCTAACGCCTTGCAGCGGTCGTAAGCTGGAGTGGGGTTGTTATGTTATTGAAATTGATCTTTTAAAGAAAACCAGCTTCAAGCCCTTTTGGTTGTTGCTGTTGGTTATTCCTTTGGGGGTTGCCGGTTTTTATGCGAAAGACAAGTTTCGACAAAAAGAAGAGGAAGCATTCATCCCAGATACGATTGATTACCTACAATTAGGCGGCTTTCAATTTTATACTGATAGTAATGTTCTTACAATTGAGGGCAAGCGTATTACGCTTACGGAAAAAGAAACAAAAGCACTAACAATATTTGCAGAAAATATAAATCAGATTGTAGAAAGGGAACAACTGATGAAAGAGATTTGGGAAGATAAAGGCCTGGTTGTCATCAGTAGAAATGTAGATGTGCTGGTGTCTAAACTACGCAAGAAACTGATCGACGATAACTCCATTAAAATTGTTAACGTACCCGGCAGGGGTTACAAATTTATTATTGAGTAGGGGCTAATTGAAAGCCAGTTAAAGTGTAAAACACACCAGCTTGTTTGATGAATGCCTTGTCAACTGCCAGGAATTGCCTGATGTAGATTATATGATTTCGGGTCTACTTATTCCAAGACGCTTCAAATGGCAAAACAAAAAAGGCCACCCTATACAGGTGGCTCTTTTACAGAAGCGTATCATTTATGCAGTGGGGGTATCACCTTTATCATCAGGGTTGGCCTTACTGCCAATCAGCACATAGTCATTAAATTTTGCTTCATCAGTATCCTGGTACAGGCTTTTGCCAATGGATGATAGCCGCATCATTTCTTTGTATAAGGCGTTGCCTTTGCGTATGCGGCCCTGTGCTTCCAGATCCCGTTGCTCTTCTGCATCATGTACAGCATCAATAGCAGCATCAAGGCTGGTAGCTTTGGCTGCTAAGTCGGCAAGTTGGTTGGCTTGCAGACCCTGCACGGCCAGGTCGGCTTGCAAAGAGGTGCCTACCCGTACTACCCGTTTGGCCATGCGGTACAAATCATTATTGCTTTGTTCGGTCATGTTTTCGAACCCGAACACATTGTACTTGCCCTTGCTGTTATAGGCTTGCTCGGCCATACTGCGGATGGTGCGGATAGCGGGATCAGGCAGATCGACCAGGAAAAGGCAGGCGCCGGCGTCCGATTTCGCCATGACGATGCCGACCTTGGCTCCCTCGGCACCGGTGATGAATTTCTTGCGGCCGTTGATGACCCAATGA
>CAXTDO010000801.1:0-3203 GCA_964242315.1 uncultured Flavihumibacter sp. | reverse complement strand
TTCAAAAGGGGCATAATGTTTTTTAATACCTACTACTAATTTACTTGTTGCAGCCTCAATATGATTATCATTTCCGTACGTTTGAGATGTGCCAAAATCAATAAGTATAGCCCGATCGTCACTCTTTTGAATTAAAATATTACCGGGAGTTACATCAAGATGCAACACCTTTTTTTCGTGAATATAAGAAACGGCTGTAAGAATTTCTTTGATGTAACCGGACGCTTTTTCCAAACTAAACTTACCTTCTTTCTGAACCATTTCCTCAATATTGATACCGTCAATGTATTCAAGAACCATATAGGCGGTATCATTCTCTCTAAAAATATCGAGTGTATTTACAATATTCTGATGGCTTAGGTTTTTTAGTATCCGGCCCTCTTCAAGTTGTTTATTTACCAACTTTTCAAACTCAACCTTTTTGTTGGTATTGGTAATATACACTAAACCAGTGTCAGAATCCCGGCTGCAAAAATCATCAAAGTATAATTCCTTGACTACAACTTTCCCCGGATTTTTATTGGCAACATATTGTTCGCCGAAACCAGTTGACTTTAAATACCCGGTTTCTTCGGCCAGATAAGTTATTCCGAAGCCACCCTGGCCTATGTGACATATGATTTTGTAACATTTGTTATGGAGGCAGGTTTCAGGTTTTAGATACATTTATTTTAGTTTAATTTAGAGTTACTTTTTCGAGAAAACCAACAATTTATAAAATATCTGGCGGGACAACTTTATTCTGTAAAAAGGGCCTTTTTAATTTTATTAAAAAAGTTGATTTTAGTATCACTTATTGATGTTCCTTGTATCTGGATGAATATACCTGAATAATTATCGGTAGAACCAATACTGCATTTCTCATCTATCAGGTGTACAATTTTTTCTAAATCATTTGATTCCAGAAACTGCTGCCGGATGAAATCTTCATCAATTGATTCTAAAATTCCATCTGTACACAGAAGTAAAAAATCATTCAACTCTATCTGAACACTATTAACGTCAACGGTAACCTCATTAGCAGCAGTTTGTATAGCACGGGTAATTACATTGCGCTTAGGATGAACAGCAGCAGCTTCTTGCGTTATGTATCCGCTTTTCACCAAATCATTTACATAACTATGATCCAGGGTTTTAAAAATTATTTCTCCGTTCCGTATATGATAAATTCTGCTATCCCCTACATGCGCCAGCATTGCAGTGGTACCATACAAATGGCATAAAGTAAGCGTTGTAGCCATCCCTGCACTTTCAGAATTACTTAATACATACTTATCAAAAGCAGTTTCAGTATGGGCTACTGCCTGCTGAATGTCTTTATCTTCAGGAACACAACTCACATTTTTTTGAAAATACTCAGTGATACTTTCACAAGCTAATTTACTAGCTACTTCGCCTTTCGATAATCCCCCAACTCCATCACATACCAGAAAAAGATGAGCAGAAGACTCATTGCACTTTAACGCAGTATCTGAGATGGTATCTTCCAGATTTTCACGTTCTCCAATTTTGTTGAGGGTACTGATGTTGAAATTTTCTGACACAGGGAATTATTTTATTTTTTTTTGTATCCAGGCGAGGGCATCTTGCTCTGTTTTAACCTCTTGAATTGACAATAGTATAAATAGTGAACGCCCTATTGTAATCGTATCTAAATGGCTGAGATATAAATTATCATCAGCGGCTAATTTTTTCTGGTCATTTACAATTACTCCATTTTTACTATTGTTATCGCTAATAGTGTAGTCTATTACGCCTTTACCGTTTGTTTTTGTTTCTATAATGCAATGGCCACCACTAATAGTTAAATCATTCGTTTCTAATGCAATATCGCTGGGTCTATTGCTTGTACCACGTCCAACAGATTGTTTTCCAAGCCTGAGACTGTAAACCTTTTTGGTCGTTTTATCTATTAACCAGCCAGCGCAATCATTCTCAGGTTGTGATAGTTTATTTTTATTTTCTGGATTGATTATTTCCGTATCATTTTTTTTAGCATAATTTGGATTAGCCTGCTTCTCTATCGGCTGCTTGCAGGCGGGGCAAATGATCGTAACCATTTTCTTTTCACTACTCCATTTGTCAGTATTAGAAGTAACTGTTGTGTTACACTTTGGATTTACACACTTGACACGGATAACTGGCATATAAAAATTTTATACAAAACGAGCTTTACAGTTTTTGCAGTACTTTTCATTTTCAATCAAAAACCAATCTCTGCTTCCAAATTCCGTAGCACATTTGGGGCATTTGTATCTGAGGAGAAACCTTCTGTTTTCTTCTTTCTTTTCTATTTCCAGTTTTGAATTTCGCTGCTGGTACAAAATAGAAGCAGTAACAAGCACACCGGATATGGAAGAAAGGAAGGTACGTACACCACTTGGCATAAATAATCCGGCAATCAGCGGAAGCAGGCTAAACACAATTCTGATAAACAGGCTTTTTCTGTTATACTTCCAATCTATTGCCTTTAATTTCTTTTCATGTTCATCACATAAGTTTTTCAGTTCAGTAAACTCTTTACAGTAGTCATTATTTAAATGCCTGACCTTTTCCTCAAGCCAATAAAATTCAATTTCCTTGTCAGCCAGCATTAGTTTATCCTCAGCACTATATCTTGAAGCCTTGATTCTATGACCGTTTAGATAAGTGTGATTACTGGAATCAAGATCTTCAATAAGATAATTGCCTTCCGGCGTTTTCTCAATACTGCAATGAGCCGAACTGATTTTTGGATTGTCAATTTTAATCTCGCAATCCTGACCTCTTCCAATGATATATTTCATAAGAATAGTAATAAAAATAACCGGATTTACTCATCACCGGATGAAGTATCAGGAGTTGAAACGCTGGTTTCGGAACTCCCCTCATCTGCATACACTGCTGCCTCACCTGTACCTGATTCAGTGGTATTACTTTCCTGTGCATAAGCAGATGTATCTTCTACCGAAACATCATTTGTACTATAACCGGAATTATCTTCAACTGCCTCATAGCCTGAATTATCATCTGTTGTTACCTGATTCGTATCATGATAACTATTCTCCTCCGGGGTATTACTTTCCTCCGTTGCATACTGCGAAGTATCTTCTACAGACGAACCTGTATCGTTGGAACTTTCAGAACCACTTTCCGGTTCTTCCTCCTGTATAGTTTGTTCGGAGTTACTGTAGTTATTGTTTTCTTCAATCATTTCCTGGGGT
>CAXTDO010000800.1:0-3218 GCA_964242315.1 uncultured Flavihumibacter sp. | reverse complement strand
GGTTAATTCGACAGGATCGTCGAATTTAACATTGGGAAAAGCTTCTTCAAGGTCGTATTTACCGGCAGCAGTAGTGTCATGCATGCCTTTTGACTGCCCGGCATTACTCAGGTTGCAACCTGCGGCAATAACCGCAAGAGCGAAAACATAAATGAGAGAGAAATTTTTCATCAGCGTATTATTGAGTTGTTTAGTGATTCAGAATGATACACTAATATCAGACCTATTGTTTATAAAATTTGTAAAAAGAAGATAAAATAACATTTTACCACCTAACATCAAATAACTTTGGGGCTATTCGGTACCCTCAACAATAAAAAGAAATTAACGTGACGCATTTTACCAGCCAGGAAATCCGGGAAACTTTTCTGAATTTTTTTAAGAAACACGACCACCAGGTAATAAAAGGATCTTCTATCATCCCAAAAAATGATCCGACGCTGCTGTTTATCAATAGTGGTATGGCGCCCTTAAAAAAATATTTCCTTGGTGCTGAAGTTCCTTCTTATCCCCGTCTCACCAATGTGCAACCCTGCATCAGAACCAATGACATCGAAGACGTTGGCGACCGCCACCACCTTACTTTCTTTGAAATGCTGGGAAGCTGGTCCATCGGTGATTACTATAAAGAGAAAGCTATTGAACTTGCTTACGACCTGCTGGTGAATCATTTCAGGTTTCCACCTGAAAAGCTATTTGCTACAATATACCAGGGTAATGCGCAGTTGAATCTTGGACCGGACGAAGAAGCGATCCGTTTCTGGGAAAGGGTAGGGATGCCCTCAGATCATATTGTTCCTAAAGGTGAAGATAATTTTTGGGGACCGGCCGGCGACACCGGCCCTTGCGGCCCGTGCACCGAAGTATTTTTTGATACAGGTGACGGTTTCGGTGAGGCTTATATGCCCGGCGGAATCTTTGATGATGTAAACCGTTACATAGAGATCTGGAACGCCGGTGTTTTTATGGAACTGAATAAGGATAAGGCTGGTCATTATACGCCGCTTCCCATGAAGAGTGTTGACACAGGAAGCGGCATTGAAAGGATGTACCTCGCACTTAATGACAGCAATTCATTATACGAAGTGGATACCATTCAGCCGGTTTTTAATGTAGTACAGTCATTATTAAAATCAGACGAGATCAGTGATCGGGAAATAAGGATGGTAACCGATCATATGCGCACCACCACGATGCTATTAGGTGAGGGCATTGTGCCTGACAAAGATGGCCGCGGCTATATTGCCCGGCGTCTGATCCGTAAAAGCATTGCCTGTGCCATACGCGCGCTACAATCTCCTTTCGATCTTAAAGAAGTGGTGGAAGAAGTGATTATGCAGATGTCAGGCGTCTATGGCAATCTGATGAGTAATCGCAGCAGTATTATGAGCGCACTTAACCAGGAGATTGAAGATTTTACTCCTGTCATCAGATCAGGACTGGAAATGCTTGATAACAAAATTCAAAAGTTAGCCGGCAACTCTCTGAACGGCGAATTTGTATTCGACCTGGTTACCACTCACGGCCTGCCGCTCGAAGTGATTTCCGATTATGTTCTTAAAAAAGGTATTACCGTTGACAAAGAAAAATACTTCGAAGAATACAGGAAACACCAGGAGATATCAAGAGCCGGGCTGAAAGGCAAAGCAGCAGCATCTGCTGAAATGGATACCGATAATCCGATGGAAAAGGAACTTTCCGGTTTGCCTAAAACTATTTTTACAGGCTATGACAGTACCACCGGGACCGGAACCGTAGTAGCCATGTTTAAAGAGGGTTTACCTCTTCCTGAGGTTAAAGAAGGGGAAGAATGCGTGGTTGTTTTTGACTCCACCTGTTTTTACGCAGAATCCGGAGGACAGGTAGGTGACACCGGCAATGCTTTCAAAAATGGCGCGTCACTAAAAATTAGAGACACTCAAAAAAGAAAGGGGTACTTTTTACACACAGCAATAGTGGAGCAGGGTATCATCAATACCAATGATCAATTAGAACTTTCTGTAGATGCAGGGCGCCGGACTAACGTCACCAAAAATCATACTGCTACCCATTTGCTTCATGCGGCCCTGCGTGAAATATTGGGACACCATGTAGTTCAGAAAGGATCGCTGGTGAACAATGAAAAACTACGGTTTGATTTTTCTCATAACAAACCATTGCTTGACACGGAGCTACAGGAAATAGAATCAAGAATCAACCATTGGATATGGAACAATTACCCTGCGGATATCAAAGAGATGAATTACCAGTCTGCCATTGATACAGGCGCAATGGCGTTGTTCAATGAAAACTACGGAGACAAAGTGCGGGTAGTACGCTTCGGTGATATTTCCATCGAACTGTGCGGAGGCATACATGTAAAAGCAACCGGTGAAATTGGTGTATTGCTGATAAACCAGGAGGCAAGCGTGGCTAAAGGAATAAGGAGAATAGAAGCGGTGAGCGGACCTGTGGCATACCACCAGATCACCACTTCCAGGCGGGTATTGCAAAGTGCGAATTCTCTAATGGCTTCAAGGCCTGAGAACCTTTTGCAGAATATTGAGAAGCTTAGAAAAACTGCCTCTTCAAAACCAGCCGCAACACAACAACCGCCGCTTTCTGTTTTGTTTCAAAATGAAACAACTATTGAAACCTCCGAAGGCGCTAAAGTTTTTATCGCGCGTCTTGATCTGGATGCCGGCGCTGTTCTAAAGGCTGCTGAACTTAAAACCAACGCGGAGGAAGCCGATATTGTTTATCTGGCTTCCGTAACTGACGATACCATCAAAGCACTGGTAACGGTGAACAGCAAATACCAGCCACTGTATAAGGCCGATGTATTACTAAAGAACTGGCTGGAACCGTTGGGCGGCAAAGGCGGCGGCAAGCCGGCGCTGGCTAAAGGAGGCATCAAAGAAGCGGAGAAGATAGATGAATTGATGGAATCACTTAGTGATGTGTATAATGTCTTCTGAGCAGGATTTTCAGGATTGGAAATAATTCACAGAATCTCGATACTACAGGACTTTCAAAGCTGGAAATGATTCACAGAATTTTGTATCGAAATTCTGTAAATCATTTCCAATCCTGAAAATCCTGCTCAAACTTTTCTATCTCCCGATTGAAAATCAATCATCCAGCCCGGATATTCGGGTGCTAGTTTGCTAAGCTCATCCAGCTTTCTTAATTCCTCGGTACTGAACTTAACATCGGTTGCTTTAAGATTATCCTCCAGT
>CAXTDO010000799.1:0-3219 GCA_964242315.1 uncultured Flavihumibacter sp. | reverse complement strand
AGATGGTGTAGCCGGGTGAGGTCCCAACAAGTATATAATTACCAGTATAGCGATTAATACAAGAAAGAACCATTTTCTACGCATAGTTTATCTTTGTTGTGAATCTAATATTTTTATATGAATGCTGAAACAGGAAAATACATCATTATTGCAGGGGTATTACTGTTGGTTTTTGGCGTTTCTGTTTATTTTTTTCATGATAAGCTGCACTGGCTTGGCCACCTGCCGGGAGATATCCGGGTTGAGAAAGAAAATTTCCGGTTTTACTTTCCAATAACAACTATGATCGTTTTAAGTATAGCATTGAGTGTTGTTGGTCATCTTATAAGAAAACTTTTATAAAAGGTGCTTATTCTTATTAATCAGCGTGGCATTGTAACGAATGTTTTTATTCTTTCCTTAATAAAAACCTTATTTAAAAGCATATAACATCTGACTATAACAACTAATAAGTACTACCTGCCAATATTAACTTTCCTGTTTGCTTGCCCCTCTACAGAAAAAATGTACCTTCGCGCCTCTTTTCAGCTTACCGGCATCGATATATGTTGTAATTGCGGTAAGTGGAAGTAAAAATATCATAATATGAATATTCGTAACATAGCCATTATCGCGCACGTTGATCATGGAAAAACTACGCTGGTTGATAAAATCTTACATTCAACCAATGTATTTCGTGCAAATCAAGACACCGGAGAGCTAATAATGGATAGCAATGATCTCGAAAAAGAAAGAGGCATTACCATTTTCAGCAAAAATGCCGCGGTGCAATATAAAGACGTAAAAATTAATGTTATTGATACTCCTGGTCACTCAGACTTCGGAGGAGAAGTAGAGCGGGTTCTGAAAATGGCCGACGGCGTATTATTGCTGGTGGATGCTTTTGAAGGACCAATGCCCCAAACACGTTTTGTACTACAGAAAGCGCTTCATCTTAATTTAAGACCTATTGTAGTGATCAACAAAGTTGATAAACCTAACTGCAGACCGGAAGAAGTTCACGATGCTGTTTTCGAACTTTTTTATAACCTGGATGCTACGGAAGAGCAGTTGAACTTTCCTACAATTTATGGCTCATCCAAACAAGGCTGGATGAATACTTCTTTAACCCCAACAGAAGATATATTTCCTTTACTCGATGCCATACTTCAATACGTTCCCGAACCAAAAGTTAATGAAGGAACTTTGCAGATGCAGATCACTTCGTTAGACTATTCTTCATTCCTTGGAAGAATTGCGGTAGGAAAGGTAGCAAGAGGCACTGTAAAAGAATTACAGGCTGTAGCATTGGTTCAGGCAGATGGAACAATAAAAAAATCCAAGATAAAAGAATTATACACTTTTGAAGGGATGGGTAAGAAAAAAGCCCTGGAAGTATCTGCAGGCGATATTTGCGCTATAGTTGGATTAGAAGACTTTACAATCGGTGATACTATGACCGATCCTGAGTTTCCGGAAGCCCTGCCGGTGATAAGTGTTGATGAGCCTACCATGAGTATGTTGTTCAGCATCAACAACTCGCCATTCTTCGGTAAAGATGGCAAGTTTGTTACCTCACGCCACCTCAGAGACAGGCTGATGAAAGAAACGGAAAAAAATCTCGCCTTAAGAGTAGAAGATACAGACAGCGCTGACAGCTTCCTGGTATTCGGAAGGGGCATTCTTCACTTAGGGATACTAATTGAAACAATGCGCCGTGAAGGATTTGAGTTAACTATCGGTCAGCCACAGGTGTTGGTTAAAGAAATTGGTGGCAAGAAACACGAACCTTATGAAAACCTGGTAGTAGATGTGCCGCAGGAATTCAGCGGTAAAGTGATAGACCTGGTTACTCAACGTAAAGGTGAAATGCTGATTATGGAAACCAAGGGTAGCATGCAGCATCTTGAGTTTGAAATTCCTTCGCGAGGGTTGATAGGATTACGTTCTACCATGCTTACCAATACTGCCGGTGAAGCGGTTATGGCTCACCGTTTCCTGGAATATAAGCCCTGGAAGGGACCCATTCCGGGAAGGAACAGTGGTGTGCTGATCTCTAAAAACCAGGATAAAACAACAGGTTACTCTATTGATAAATTACAGGATCGCGGGATATTTTTTGTAGACCCGGGAGAAGAAGTATATACAGGCCAGATCATCGCCGAGCATATTAAACCAGGAGATTTGATTGTTAACGCAACAGAACCTAAGAAATTAACCAATCACCGCGCCAGCGGCAGCGACGATGCTTCACGCATTGCCCCGAAAACTTTAATGACTCTGGAAGAATGCATGGAGTATATTCAGCAGGACGAATGCATTGAAGTAACGCCCAAGAACATACGCATGCGTAAGGTTATTCTCGATGAAGACGAAAGAAAAAAAGTGTCTAAGACAATGAAGGAACAGGTTGGATAAAAAAGTATTTATGTATGAATCCCCGTTATCGCTAACGGGGATTTTTGTTAGAACTGTGATTAAATGAATTGCCGGCTCATACCTGATAACTATTTCTTACGGTCATCTTTCCACACCAATCTTACAAGTTTGGCTTTTTGAGAGAAATCAGCACATTTTCCATCTCCCTTACCGCCTATTCCCCCACTCGGAGCACATAACGTGTTACAATTTTCATCTACTAACTGGCTATACTGATCGCAGCAGTTTGCGCTGATGAGGTATACTGTTTTTCCATTATAGGTGTATTGATTTACTTCTGCTGCGGGGTTCCATACAGGCTGCTGTTTTATTTGTTTACTACGTTGCTGTATACAGTCGGGCGTAACATTTACCTGGTTCTTTTCACAACAAAAAAACATACAATTCAAACCAATGAATACCAGTGCAATCTTTTTCATGTACATAAAAATAAAGTTTTCACTGGCTGACACTCTATCTTTGTTATTCGTTGCACAAAAACTAAATTTTGGAAAAATCTAACTTTGTAGACCAGATCAGGATATTCTGTAAGAGCGGCCATGGTGGCGCCGGCATCAAGCATTTCATGCATACCAAATATAATGCACTGGCCGGTCCGGATGGCGGAGATGGCGGAAGAGGTGGTCATATAATTTTAAAAGGCAACAAACAGTTATGGACTTTACTGCACCTGCGTTACTACAAAAATGTTCATGCTGAAAACGGAATGCCCGGACGTGGCAATAACAGCAGTGGCAAAAGCGGCAAAGATTTTTTTATTGAGGTGCCCCTTGGAACCATTGCAAGAGATGCGGAAACAGA
>CAXTDO010000798.1:0-3223 GCA_964242315.1 uncultured Flavihumibacter sp. | reverse complement strand
TTAGTAGCGGACTTTATATTAAATGATTGTTTTTTTTTACTGTAAAGATGAGGAATAGTTTTTTAAATAATCATTGCCTGTAACTACTGTGATGGTAGCAACAAAGTACGAATAATGTCGTGCATCTTTTCCGTACTTCCAGTTTAACAAAAACTTAATCATGAAAATGAATGGTGGCATGGCATCTTCGTCACCAGATTTTCACTGTTTAATCAGTGTTTATAGCACTTCAGCCATTCACGTAAAAGTTCTTCAAAGTTTTGACTCATTTTAGCTTACCGGTCATAAATATATTTATTGTTCCCTTTGAAATGCAGATAGATTTGTTTTCAAATACCATTAAATCTTAAACTTTAAATTTATTACAATGAAAAAGACATTCATGATTTTTTCCTGCTTACTTGTATTAGCAGCTAAGTCATTTGCGATCATGCCCAATGAAAAAGTATTACAATCTTTCAAAACAATTTTTAATAACGCCAGTGAGGTAAAATGGTACGATCATCCAAACTATTACGAAGTAAGTTTTGTTCAGGCGTATACGCGTGCCAGTGTGAGATTTGACACCGATGGCAATTTTTTAAGTTCAACCAGGTATTATAAAGAAGAACAGCTACCTGCAAATATTCTTTGTAAACTCAAAAGTAAGTATATAGGTAAAAACATTGTAGGTGTTACAGAACTAACAAACAGCGATGAAATAAACTATTATATTAAACTTGAAGACAGTAAAAACTGGATAACAGTAAAAGTTAACGGTAACGGGCAAATGGAAGTTACTGAGAAATACAGAAAGGTGTAATCTCAATGGTTACAGCTATCAACTATCAGCCGTCAGGTATCAACTATCAGGAGGAAAGCGTGCATGCTTTGATTTCCTGATAGCTGATACCTGACGGCTGATAACTGAAACAGGCTAACTATTTCTTTTTTATGGTTGGCTTTGCCGGTGTTTTCGGTGGTAGCTTTGTACTGATAGTGATGGGAATACTAACGCCGGTATTTTCCCACGCTGCTGAAAGATTGAAGCCCAAGGCTGTTTTATCAAAATAAACCGAAAGAACATCGGTGGTTTCAGGAAGTCTTTGTACAGGTACCTCCACTCTAACCAGGTCTTTTTTACTATCATATTTAAAGCTTCCCCAGGTATCTGTTTCTGTATTGATGATTACAGTCCAGGTATTCAAAGTAGGGATTGCGTATAAAGTATACTTTCCTTTTGGTACGGCCTTTCCATTAAAATTAACATCTTTAAAAAAATCAATTTCAGTTGCCTCATTAGCGCCCAGCCTCCAAACTTTTTCGTATTCCACCAGTTCCCCAAAAACCCGTCTTCCATTTCTTTGCGGGCGGCTGTATACAACTCTTGCTACCAGTGGTTCGGTTATTTTGTCTTGTATTTTAAGGATTGGATAATTTACAGGGTAGTAACTCATATCCATCGGCGACTGATCTATTGGTGGGAGCTTACTTTGACAGACTGCGGTAAGGCTAAGGACCGAGGCTATTACAATCGTAATATAATACTTCATATCTCTTTTTGTGTTATAAATATAATAGTTGTCATTCATTTAAAAGAAGTTGCAAGCGGTCATAAGCAAAATCTTTAAGTTCAGGAAAGAATTCCTGGTAGCATTGCTTCAGTGCTGCGTAATTGTCTTCAAAAATAGCAAATGCTTTTTCTGATTCGTTCATATATGTTGCTCTTCTTGCCAGTCCTTCAAAACTTCTCCTGATGCCTTCGGGAAACCGGTAATTATATAACCAGTCATGCTTTATCATGAAAGGAAGCATCCTGCTGAAATTTTCGGGTATAATATTTAAGTATAAAGAGAGCACCTGATAAGTTTCGCTGGAAAAAGCAGCCAGTGCCTGATCGTTAACAAACTGAGCGCTATCGGTTGCCAGGAAGTGATCGTACACCACATCGGTGAACACGGAGGAGTAAAGTCTGTATACCGGCCGGAAGAATTGTTTTGCTCTATCGGTGACGGGATGAAAATCAGTGAATTCATCAATGGCACGGTGTAATGAGATACCTTTTTGAATAGAGTTACTATAGTCGAATTTCTTTTTTCCTTTTACAAAATCGCTTATCATGTTTCCTGCAAGTATGTCTGGCAATTGAAAGGATAGATAGGCATGAGCAAGATAATTCATAAATATTATTGAAGTGACGCCGTTAACACGAATATAAACGAAAGCACTTAGCAAAATATTATCTGCAATTACGACACCATAAGTGATCGCATCGACTGCTGACTGTTTAACAGTATCCCCCAGTTAATTGAATCTCTACTGCCGCTAAAAAACTATACTTTTGCGAATTATTAAAATCTGAATTACTATCAATAAAAACTAACATGATGACAAAGGGTCCGGTATCTCAATTCATTGAGCACCATTACAGGCATTTTAATTCAGCCGCTTTGGTTGATGCAGCAAAAGGTTATGAGAAGCATTTGCTGGAAGGCGGTAAAATGATGATCACTGTTGCCGGTGCAATGAGCACCGGTGAATTAGGCATATCATTGGCGGAAATGATCAGACAGGATAAGGTAAATATAATCAGTTGCACCGGTGCTAACCTTGAGGAAGATATCATGAACCTGGTTGCGCATTCACACTACAGGCGGATACCTAACTACCGCGATCTTACACCGCAGGAAGAATGGGAGTTAATGGAAAAAGGACTGAACAGGGTAACGGATACATGCATACCAGAAGAGGAAGCTTTCAGAAAAATCCAACATCATATTGTAAAAATCTGGAAAGATGCGGAAGCTGCAGGAGAGCGTTATTTTCCCCATGAATACATGTATAAGCTTTTACTAAGCGGCGTAATGAAGGATGGCTATGAAATAGATGAAAAAGACAGTTGGATGATTGCCGCTGCCGAAAAAAATCTTCCGATTGTGGTTCCCGGCTGGGAAGACAGTACTATGGGTAACATTTTCGCTTCATATGTTATCAAAGGAGAATTGAAGGCGTCTACCATGAAGAGCGGGATAGAATATATGGTTTGGCTTAGTGAATGGTACAGGAATAACTCTTCCGGCAAAGGAATTGGCTTCTTTCAGATTGGCGGAGGCATTGCCGGCGATTTCCCCATTTGTGTGGTTCCCATGATGTACCAGGATCTGGAGTGGCATGATGTTCCGTTCTGGAGTTATTTTTGTCAGATCAGTGATTCCACTACTTCTTATGGATCTTACTCGGGTGC
>CAXTDO010000797.1:0-3230 GCA_964242315.1 uncultured Flavihumibacter sp. | reverse complement strand
GGGTGATGCTGAAACTGCAGCATCATTTGAAAAAGAACACTGTTTACATGATAACCGCTAATAAGATCACCGACTGTGCCGGTAATGAAATAGGATCAATTAATAACACTAAAGCAGGATCGGCATCTTTGATTGATACCGGAGATGTAGTGATCAATGAAATTCTTTTTAATCCTAATCCTGATGGTGTTGACTATGTAGAAATATACAACCGAAGTAAGAAGATCATTGACCTTAAAGATGTTTACCTTGCCAACCTGACCTCAGGCGGATCTCCGGCATCTTTAAAACAACTAAGCTCGTCGCCGCGTTTACTCTTCCCGGAAGAATACCTGGTAATTACCGAAAATGAAGATATTATTAAAAGACAATATTATTCTAAAAATCGGAATGCCTTTCTAACCCTGCCTTCATTACCTTCTTACCCGGATGACAAAGGCTCGGTTTTACTGCTTAACGGATCAGGCAGATTGATTGACGAAGTTAGCTATTCGGAAAAATGGCATTTTAAACTTATTGATAATTACCAGGGTGTTGCCCTTGAAAGAATAGATTATAACAAGCGTTCACAAGACGAGAGTAACTGGCACTCGGCATCTACCAGCACTGGTTACGGGACACCCGGTTATCAGAATTCGCAATATATATCAGAACAGCTAACAGATGCAGCCATTGCCGTGAAACCCGAAACTTTTTCTCCCGACAATGACGGCTTTGATGATTTTGCAACGATTACATATAGCTTTCCCGAACCCGGGTATGTATGTAACATAAGCTTTTACAACATGAATGGCAGAATGGTTAAAAACTTAACCCGCAATGCAATCTGCGGGCTTACAGGATATTTTCGCTGGGATGGTTTAGACGAAAAGTACCATAAATTACCTGTAGGCATATACGTTATGATCGCTGAGGTATTTAACCTGAAAGGAAAAACAAAAAAGTTTAAAAATGCGGTTGTGCTGGCCAGGAGACTTAAATGATGAATGCATTATTTTTATTAATGGCACTTCAACCCTGAAATATAACAATCCATCCGTTTGCGGATTAAAGGTAATCAGCAGCCTTGTAATTTCACACTACTAAAATATTAACTGTAGCCCTGGCCAGGTGCAAATAGTATTTAACCTCACAAAAAAAATTAAAAAACTAAAATAATTATGAAAAAGATTTTCCTGATCCTGTTATTTGCAGGTCTGTTTTTTCAATCAAATTTAATGGCGCAAAAGCCTACTACCAAGTTCATGCAAATCACCACAGTTGAATCTGTAATTGGCGGCGGCCTGGGACGTTCAAAAATGGTTATCACAAAAGACGACGGTACTACCGAAGAAAAAGAAATAAACAATCTCTTTAGTATTGCGGGGATCAACTTCAAAAACATTAAAGAAAATGAAGTTTCCATTATTCAAACCCTGAAATCATACACCGATAACGGCTGGAAAATGTTCTCCACTACGCCCCTTACGTTAAGTCCCGGAAATAATGGTGCAGGTATTTTTATGACGAGGTACCTGCTTGTTAAAGAGGAAGAGGCTAAATAATTACGTTACTTTTTTTAACCACAGAAGAAGCAGAATTTACAGGATTGAAAATTATTTACAGAATTTTGCATCGAATTCTGTAAATAATTTTCAATCCTGTAAATCCTTTTTAAGGTTAATCTAAAACAATATCAAAATTTACCAACTGTACAAACTGCTGAATTCTTTCATCAATATCGCGTTTACTGATCTCGGTTAATCGCATGGTACCAAACTTCTCCACACAGAAGCTGGCCATTGCCGAACCTACTATTATAGCAGTCTTCATGTTTCTAAAAGAAATGTCTTTTGTGCGGGCTATATGTCCAATAAAGCCGCCGGCAAAAGTGTCGCCTGCCCCTGTTGGGTCAAATACTTCTTCGAGTGGTAAAGCCGGTGCAAAAAATACCTGGTCGCCATGAAACAATAAAGCGCCATGCTCTCCCTTTTTAATGATGAGATATTTTGGACCCATCTTCATTATTTCTTTTGCTGCTTTAACAAGAGAAAACTGTGCACTTAACTGCCTGGCCTCACTATCATTTACCATCAATACGTCTACATGCTTCAATACTTTTTCAAGGTCGCCCATAGCCGTTTCCATCCAAAAGTTCATGGTATCCAGTACTATTAATTTTGGCCGTTCCTTCATTTGTTCTATAACACTCATTTGTACGGCCGGAAGCAGATTACCCAGCATCAGGAAGTGTGCACCCTGGTAGCTATCCGGAACAACCGGTTGAAAATCGGCCAGTACATTTAGTTGCGTTTCAAGGGTGTCCCTGCTGTTCATATCCATGTGGTACCTGCCGCTCCAAAAAAATGATTTTTCATCTTTTTTAATCTGAACACCCTCTAACTCCACACCCCTTGATTTGAGGGCATTCAGTTCTTCCTGCGGAAAATCACCACCAACTACTGAAATCTGTTTTATAGGTTTTGTGAAATTGGAGGCGCTCCAGGCTATATAAGTAGCCGCCCCACCTACAATTTTATCACTTTTACCAAACGGTGTTTCAATTGCATCAAAAGCCATTGAGCCAACTACTATTAAAGACATAATATTTAATTTAAAAAATGGATTAGCCTCACGGCTTTAGGCAAAACGCTGCAAACCTAATTGATTTTTTTGGGTTGTATTGAAAAACAATGCCACAAAGACATGAAGGAACACGAAGAAATCCTTTGTGTTACTTAGTGCCTTCGTGTCTTTGTGGCTAAATTGTTATGTTTGCGCTCTACATGGCCAAGATAAAAAGCAAAAAGAACGGCACAAAAAAAGAAACAATTATTGAAACAGCCGCAAAGCTTTTTCACAAAAAAGGATTTAACGCCACTTCTATGCGCGACCTGGCAAAACATGTTGGTGTGGAAGCCGCAAGCCTTTACAATCATATCCAATCGAAATCTCAAATTTTACAGGAAATATGTTTTGATATTGCTAATGTTTTTACGGCTAATATTGAAAAGGTAGACAGCAGCGGAGATAGCTCTATAAGCAAGGTAGAAGCGTTACTGCGTTTTCATATAAAGCAAATGGTGCATCACTACGAAAACGTGTATGTAAGTGACAGGGAATGGAAGCACCTTACAGATCCGTATCTTTCCAACTACCAGAATCAGCGCCGGATCTATCGAAAACGCTTTGCCTCGATTATAGAAGAGGGGATTAAAAAAAACGAGATAAGGGACATGGACGCCCCAACA
>CAXTDO010000796.1:0-3232 GCA_964242315.1 uncultured Flavihumibacter sp. | reverse complement strand
TGGCTCAAAGCGATTTTCAACGGGAAGTATTGGATGCGCTCGCCGGAAATACAGATTTGCTTATCGCTTACCAGGGCCTTTTCCGGCAATATCTTTCAGTAAAGAAATCGCTGAATAGCCTGCAGGAACAAAAAGGCCAGTTTAATGCAGCTTTTGATTATACTAAGTTTCTATTTGATGAACTGGAGCAGGTAGCTTTGAAAGAAAACGAACTGGAAAATCTTGAAGCGGAGCTGAAAATTCTCAGTAATTCAGAAGGGGTGAAAGCGGCTTTATCGAAAGCATTATATAGCTTGAATGAAAGTGAGGAACCCATCGTTCAGCAAATAAAGGTATTAGGTAATCAACTGCAGTCCTCTGCGGATTATCATCCGCAACTTCCCGCAATCGTGGCACGTTTGCATTCATCACATATAGAACTCCAGGATATTGCAGATGAAATTGAGCGTTTGGCTGATCATGTAAACCATGATCCTGTACGCATCGAGCAGATGAACGAAAGGATCTCTGTTGGGTACAGATTATTAAAAAAGCATTCGGTTCAAACTACCAATGAACTGCTGGTTATTCAAAAGCAATTGGGTGATAAGTTGCTGGCGGTTTTAAATATTGATGATGCCATTCTAGAAAAAGAAAAGGCATGCGACAGGTTATTCAGGGAGGCAACGGCTATTGCTATTAAAATCTCTGTTAACCGCCAGAAACAGGCAAAGCCGCTCGAAGAAAAAGTAAACACCTTACTTGTTCAGGTTGGTATGCCAAATGCCCGGTTAAAAGTTGACATAAGAAAAGCTGCATTGCCTGAACAGGCAAGCACACTACGTTTATATGGAATAGATGACATTGAATTTTTGTTTGATGCCAATAACAGCAGGCAATTCTCTCCTATACGTAAAGTTGCCAGCGGTGGCGAACTGAGCCGTTTAATGCTCTGCATTAAGTCGCTGGTAGCCCAGGCCATAGATCTTTCAACCATGATCTTTGATGAAATTGATACCGGTATCTCCGGTGAAGCCGCCCGTCAGGTAGGATTTATAATGAAAGGATTATCTGTAAACCGTCAGATTATCTGTATCACCCACCAGCCTCAGATTGCCGGCAAGGCAGATGCCCATTTTTATGTGTACAAGCAGGTGCTGGGCAACACCGTTAAAACAAATATCAGGATATTATCCAAAGAGGAACGCATCACCACTATTGCCCAGATGCTGAGTGGTGAAAAACCAACTGCCGCCGCACTCGAAAACGCAAAAGAGATGATAGGGATTTAATTTTAATGATTAATTATTAATGATTAATTATTAACGGACACCTGTTATATTGCATGATAGTTTTCTTGATCATTAACGACAGCTATTATATTGTTTATAACTTTAAAGACATCTTTTATTACCGGCCACTATCCGTTAATAATTAATAATTAATAATTAATCATTATTTATGTCCTACAATTTACTGAAAGGCAAAAAGGGTATTATATTCGGCGCTTTAGACGAAAAGTCGCTGGCATGGAAAACCGCCCTTCGTTGCTTTGATGAAGGTGCGGAACTGGTTTTAACCAATGCACCAGTTGCCTTAAGAATGGGAGAGATTAATAAACTTGCGGAAGCAACGAAAGCCCCGGTAATAGGCGCCGATGTTACAAACATGGATGACCTTAAGAGATTGTTCGAAGAAGCCATGAATCATTTTGGGGGTAAGATTGATTTTATACTGCATTCAATAGGCATGAGCATCAATGTTCGCAAAGGGAAACATTATACGGAAATTGATTATGGCTTTAACCAAAAGTCTTTGGATATATCGGCTATGAGTCTGCACAGGGTGTTGCGTACTGCGTGGGATATGGATGCTATCAACGAATGGGGCAGCGTTGTAGCACTAACCTATATTGCATCTCAAAGGGTATTCCCGGATTATAATGAAATGGCAGATGCCAAAGCTTTACTCGAAAGTATCACCAGGAGTTTTGGCTATCATTTCGGAACCAGGAAAAAAATAAGGATCAACACCGTATCGCAATCACCTACGCGAACTACTGCGGGAAGTGGTGTAAAGGGATTTGATGGATTTATTACTTATGCTGAAAAGATGAGCCCATTAGGTAATGCAGATGCCGATCAATGCGCCGGATATCTTGTTACGCTTTTCAGTGATCTTACCAGGATGGTGACCATGCAAAATTTATTTCATGATGGCGGATTTTCTTTCACCGGTGTTACCGAAGCGGTTATCGAGCAGATGGAGAAGTGAGTTTTTTTAACCGCAGAGAGCATAGAGGAGGAAACGCAGAGGGCGCAGAGAAAATCCTCTGCGCCCTCTGCGTTTCCTCCTCTGTGCTCTCTGCGGTTAAAAAAAGCCATTCAATCTTGAATGGCTTTAAATATGTTTGAAACAAAACTCAATATTCATCTTCATTAAAAAAGAAATCCTCCTGCGACGGATAATCAGGCCAGATATCATCAATGCCTTCATAAATCTCTCCTTCATCATCCAGTTCCTGAAGGTTTTCAACCACCTCAATGGGTGCGCCGCTTCTTATTGCATAATCAATCAATTCATCCTTAGTAGCGGGCCAGGGAGCGTCTTCAAGATAAGATGCCAGTTCAAGTGTCCAGAACATTTTTTATTCTTTAAGTTTTTCGTATAATATTTCGATAAAGGGCCATTACTGTCCAGCTTTACTACAAATAGCTCCTCAATTTTCCGCAAATGTAGCAGTTAAAATGAAACTACCAAATATAACAGAATATTTAACCGCTAAAATTTTTGGTAATACATGTTTGCCCTACAAGCCCGCTTTGCTAAAAGCATTATTTTAGTACTAACGGTAAAAATGTTAGGTTCGTACATCAAAGATTAATAAACGAACAAAAAGTTACATGCTAATAGCAAGGAATATCCAAAAATCATATGAAAATCTGACGGTTTTAAAAGGCGTTGATGTAGATATTAAACAGGGCGAAATTGTTAGTATCGTAGGCTCTTCGGGAGCCGGAAAAAGTACACTGCTTCATATTTTGGGAACTCTTGATAAACCTGATACCGGTTCCATTGAATTAAACAATATCCGGGTTGATCAGTTAAGAGGCAAAAAGCTGGCTGCTTTTCGAAACGCCAATATGGGATTTGTATTCCAGTTTCATCACCTGTTACCTGAATTTACGGCATTTGAAAACGCCTGCATTCCGGGTTGGATAGCCGGAACAAAAAAGAAGGAAGTAACAGAACG
>CAXTDO010000795.1:0-3238 GCA_964242315.1 uncultured Flavihumibacter sp. | reverse complement strand
AGTGCTTCGCATCTTAATTGAACGTCCCCTCCTTGAAAAGGAGGGGAACCGTTACTCGTTCATCAGTCCTTAACTTAACGAGATTGCCCTAAACAGTACTAGTGCGAACGATACAACTTTACCTTAATACCATTACCAGTCAGGGATGAAATTATAATCAATCGTTTTCACGATGCTTCGCTATTTTGGGGCATGCATATTACAAATGCCGTATGACCGGGCTCTGAATGTAATTTTACGGAGCCGTTGTGCTGCTGTATGATGCGCATTACTACATCCAGTCCAAGGCCGGTACCCTTGCCTATTTCCTTAGTGGTAAAAAACGGATCAAACACCTTGCTTTTTATTTCCTCCGGTATGCCGGGGCCGTTATCGCTTATTGTTACTTTTACAAATTCCCGATCCCGCTCTGTTTTAATCTTCAACTGACCTTTGCCGTTAACTTCCATGGCATCAATAGCGTTGTCAACGATATTTGTCCATACCTGGTTAAGCTCTCCAGATAATGCATTTACCGGCGGAATGGTAAGGTCGAAATCTTCTTTCAGTTCTATGTTTGCTTTTTTTATTTTGTGATTCAGCATAATGAGTGTGCTACGGATACCTGCATGAATGTCAACAAATTGTTTGTCTGAACCGCGATCCATGTGCGTATAATTTTTCACAGAGCCAACCAGTGCGGAGATGCGCCGCGATGCTTCCTGTATATCTGTGATCATCTTTTCCGTCATCAGGTTGTTGCAGACCCAGCTTATGACCTGTGTAAAGTACGCTTCGGGAATGTGTTCAGCCAGTTCTTCCAGATCATCAATGGTAAAACCGGCATCAACAAGGCTTTCGGCAATATCAAAGTTATTTACCCGGTGGTCTGAGAGCCAGTCTGCCAGGTCATCTTCCAGGCCTGATCGTTCCATCATCCCTAAAGCCTTTTTATCAGGGCGGCTGGTTACAGAAAAAACTTTATTATTAACCAAATCCGCTTTGTCTTCTTTCATGCTTATTCCTACGAGCTGCTTGAAAAGCTGAGGATAGCATTGAACGTGTTTTTTCAGGGAGTCGGCGTCCCGGCTGATAGCTGCTGCCGGGTTATTCAACTCGTGTGCTAAGCTGGCCGATAGCTTTCCCAATGCGATCATTTTTTCATTCTGTTGTTGAAGTGCTGTAAAGTCGCGCACCCGTGAGGTCATGATATGCACCAGGGCTTCCGTTAATTCATAATGGACATGAGCAGCGCTCATGAGTTTTTCGGCGGAACAGGTGAGGATAAGGCATTTTTTTACACATTCGCCGTTACCGATGGCCGCCTTGGCTCTTGAAAATGGCAGATAGCCGGTAATTTCTCCGCTTTCAATTTCAATCACCTGGCGGGTTTTCCCGTTTTGTATCAGGTTGATGCGTATTTTCCCTTCCAGTATTACATGAGTAAATTTAATAGGATCGCCTGTTTTAAATAGCAAGTCGCCAGGCTCCAGTTCCCTGCATTCGCTTTGATCGATGAACCACTGAAGCTGATCTTCCGGCACCTCTTTTACAGACTCGACTTTTTTTAATTGTTCAACAGTTATAATGGCCATAACATATATAATGGTTAATTGTGAATTGTAAATTGTGAATTAAGGTTAGCATTAACAATTCACAATTTACAACTAACCATTAATTCATGCCGCTCACCCATGTATTTTTTCATTTAAACCCTTAAATTTCCGTTTATCACACATCCTTTACCAATTGACCAAGAATTTTAACCGCTCATGTCGAATCCAATACCAAATTGATTGCAGCATGTATATCTTTAACAGATCAAATCAAAGAGGAGTCAATCTCCCAAGTATTATGAACCTACATGCGGATTTTTTTTATGCCCTTTGGCTCCCAGGGGTAGAACCGCCCAAAGTCGCAAATCTTTAAAGCTTTCAACAGTAAGCTGATCTCAGGTTAATATTTCAAGCCAAATTGGTTTGATACTACTTCACGTTTCTTTTCACAAGCAATACAATGAAAAAGAGATTAATGATGATTGTAATAATCGTCCTTGCGATATTATTAATACCCCGTTATAATAAAAATGGACATAGCATCAGGAAAGTTCATAATAAGCCATCTCTCCAAAAAAAGATGCCGGACGAATCTGATGAATTTGAGCTGCCGCTCACAGGCATATTTTCAATAAAGATTACCGTTCCATATTATAAACTCAACGAACGGTGGGAATTAAACAGTGCGCCTGAAGCTTTAATATATAGGCATTATACACATATACCTGTTCTACCGGTTTGTGGGTATATACATTTCACATAAAGTGAGTACATTAGTACCGATATTAAACCATACTGCTGCAATCTTTTGATTGCCTAGGGTTTAACATTAAATAATTAAAAACATTTCTACAATTCTTAAAATAAATAAAAATGTCAGTTAAAGTAAAACCAGCCGGAAAATTTTTCATCATCGCAGCAATTGTTATTGCTGTAGTGCTGGGGGTAAAATGGTATCAAAACCGTCCTAAAGATGTTGTAAGCGCAATGGAAGTAGGGAAGGTAGCCCTTCCCGATGCTCCCGATGCCTCGCTGCAATCAAATGCAGTTCAGTTGCCCTTACCATCTAAATCTGTTGCTGTAAATGGGGGTAGCCCGATCAACTGGGAGCGCATGGCCTGGAATAGCCAGTTCTCCGGTATGTATGCAAACGGTGGGGTAAGAACCACAAAAGGATCGCTATTCGACAATGCCAAGCTGGATGTAACGTATGTACGCCAGGATGATTGCAACAAGCAAATGGCCGATCTGGTGAAGTTCGCTAATGAATATAAAAGCAATCCGGGTGCACCGGCCGTATTGGTTACATTCATGGGTGACGGTATGCCCGCTTTTATGACTTCCCTCTCAAAGGAGCTGGAGCCCTTAGGCGCAGAATACCAGCCGGTGATCATCCCGGTAACACACGGTAAATCATACGGTGAAGACCAGGTAATGGGGCCTCAGTCATGGAAACAGGATCCCCAGAATGCAAAAGGAAAATGTGTTGCCGGTGTATTAAGGGATGGTGACCTGAACATCCTCATAAAATGGGCCGGTGACAACAGTATAAAAGTAAACCCCGATGAAACTACTTATGACGCTGATGCCATAAACATCATCTCCGCCAGTGATTTCCTGGATGCACCTAACAAATATATCACCGGATATACAGAAAAAAGAAAGATCGTTCTTAATGGAAAAACTACCGGTAAGGATACCGT
>CAXTDO010000794.1:0-3242 GCA_964242315.1 uncultured Flavihumibacter sp. | reverse complement strand
CGGGATATTCTGCAGGTAAGAAGCCATCCTGATGCAGTTAAAGATGATTTCGGACGTTTACGTGTAGGCGCGGCTCTTGGTATTACAAAAGATATGCTGGAACGTGCCGCTGCCTTGCAGAACATAGGTGTTGACGTTGTTTGCCTGGATAGCGCACACGGACACACCAAAGGTGTTATCGAAGGCTTGAAAAGCATCAAGAAGAATTTCAAACGGTTACAGGTGATCGCCGGTAATATAGCAACCGCAGCGGGTGCAAAAGCGCTTGCCGATGCCGGCGCCGACGCGGTGAAAGTAGGAATAGGTCCGGGTTCTATCTGTACCACCCGCATTGTTGCGGGCGCCGGTGTTCCACAGATCACCGCTGTTATGGAAGCCTCATCCATACTAAGTAAAATGGGTGTACCGTTGATTGCGGATGGTGGTATCCGTTATACCGGCGATATGGTGAAAGCCCTTGCTGCCGGAGCAGATACGGTAATGATGGGAAGTGTATTTGCGGGCGTGGAGGAAAGTCCGGGTAACACCATTATTTATGAAGGAAGAAAATTTAAAGAGTATCGTGGTATGGGTTCTATCGGCGCTATGAGCATGAGCCAGGGAAGTGGAGACCGCTATTTTCAGGATGTAGAAGATGATATAAAAAAACTGGTACCTGAAGGCATTGAAGGACGTGTGGCATTTAAAGGCAGCCTTAAAGAAGTGGTTCAGCAATACACCGGTGGATTAAGAGCAGGCATGGGTTACTGCGGCGCAAAAGATCTTGCCGCGTTGAAGCAGGCAACATTTATAAAGATCACCAACGCCGGCATGCGCGAGAGCCATGCGCATGATATTGAAATAACAAAAGAGGCGCCGAATTACAGCAGGAAATAGTGGAATGGCTGTCGGCTGTCAGCTAAAAGCGCCGTCTTGCAAGTTAATTTAACAACTATAATTCAGTGACGCGCCTTTATCTTTGAATCGATTATAACTTTAAACATTCAATTTGACAATTTAAACTTGTAGTAATGAAATTTTTAACGAAGCATTTGCCTGCTATCTTATTTATGATCTTTCTGGTAGGTGCAAACCAATGGCTGTTTGCGCAAAAAAATCCGGAAGAAAAATTCGGCTGGCAACTTGGATCACAAGCTTATACTTTTAACCGGTTTACCTTTTTAGAAGCCCTCGATAAAATTGACAGTTGCGGTTTGAAATATGTAGAAGGCTTCCCCGGCCAAACGATCGGTGGTGATATTGAGGGCAAAATGGATTTTAAGATGGAACCGGCAAAGAGGGAACAAATCCTCAAAAAATTAAAAGACAAAGGAATCAAGATGGTGGCATTCGGTGTAGTCAATGCCAACAGTGATGAGGACTGGGAAAAATTATTTCAGTTTGCGCAGGCAATGGGATTGGAGAATATTACTTCCGAACCAAAGGAGAGCGACCTGCCGCTGTTATCAAAGCTATGTGATAAGTACAAAATCAACATAGCCATCCATGACCATCCAAATCCATCTCACTACTGGAATCCTGATGTGGTTATTGCTGCTATGAAAGGACAAAGCTCAAGAATAGGCGCCTGCGCTGATATTGGTCACTGGGTACGGTCAGGGCTTGATCCGGTTGAATGTCTTAAGAAGCTGGAAGGCCATATAAAAGGATTGCATCTGAAAGACCTGAATGAAAAATCAAAAACTGCGCATGATGTTCCCTGGGGTACCGGTGTTTCAAACATCCAGGGTGTACTGACAGAGTTGAAGAGACAAAATTTTAAGGGAGTTATCTCCGCGGAGTATGAGTACAATTGGTTAAACAATGCGCCCGAAGTTGCCTTGAGTGCCAGGAATGTAAGAGAGATGGTGAAGAAAATGTAGTCAATTATTAATGATTAATGATTAACGGTGAGTTACTAATAGCACTGATTGTTACTCGCAATATCTCGATTCTTTATAACCAATAATAGCTGACCGTTAATCATTAATAATTAATCATTAACAATTATAAACACCGTCATCCCCTTAGGCCCATGAGCACCCAGAACCAGCGACTGCTCTATATCTGCTGTCTTGGAAGGGCCGGCGATAAAGGTGCCGAAGCCGTAGTCGGCACTACCAATTTTTTCGTAAGCGTAGTGCATGGTAGAAACGATATCTTCCCTGCGAATCACTACTGCAAGATATTGCGTAATGAAAGGAAGTGCCCGCTCCTGCATGAACTCTTCTGTTATCCACAATGCCGAATTCTCGGCAACTGCAAGGCTGCTGTTTAAGATAGCCATGTCAATATCTTCCAACAGATGAGGCGCAAGAGAAAGGTCTATTGTGTCTATCCCCGTGAGTTCTTTGCAGGTGGTGACCATTCGTTTGGCGGTTGGGAAATAATTTTTTATCAGCGATTGTATCTCCTCAAAATCTTTCACAACGAAAGCTTTACCACCAATAGATTCAAGCACCAGGATATATTTTTCCAGCAATCCGGATGATTCTTTTTTGAAAACCTCGATATCGGGAAGTTCCGTGCTTTCCGGCTGGTTGGCCCGGATGGCCGACAATATTTTTTCCCTGCTATTCACTGTTATTATTATTTTTCTTGTACCATTGCCCGAATGATTCGTCCGGGGCATCGGGCATATCCCGTTGTTTATACCAGGGATTTAATTTGTTACTTACTACAAAAGGCACATGCTGCATCATCCATCTTCCAGCTTTACCAGCCACGTTAAAAACCGATGGATGCGACAGTGTCCAGTTCATTACTTTTATTCCTGCCGACTTTGTAGCCGGAACATATCCTGCCTGTACCAAAACCTGCCGCCATTTATATAACTGCTGATGAATATCAATCTTTACCGGACAAACATTGGAACACGATCCGCACAGGGTGGAGGCGAAAGGAAGGTCGGCATATTTTTTCATATCAAGATTGGGCGCCAGAATAGAGCCAATAGGGCCTGAGATAGCGGTATGGTAACTATGCCCGCCACTGCGGCGGTACAC
The DNA here is from genome assembly GCA_964242315.1 of uncultured Flavihumibacter sp. Classification (GTDB taxonomy): domain Bacteria; phylum Bacteroidota; class Bacteroidia; order Chitinophagales; family Chitinophagaceae; genus JADCRZ01. The sequence continues at coordinate 258 of CAXTDO010000794.1, read as the reverse complement.
GGGGCAGGTATTCATACAAGCACCGCAACGAATGCATTTGAGCGAATTACGAAAATCGGCCCGGCCCAACTGCTGGGTTCTTCCGTTGTCTACAAATATCACATGTATTTCTTTTCCAACACGTGGTCTCTTAAAATGGCTCGAATATGTAGTGATTGGCTGTCCCGTAGCGCTGCGTGCCAGCAAACGCAGAAACACACTCAGGTGTTTGCGTTGCGGAATCAGTTTTTCCATGCCCATGCTGGCTATATGTACGTC
>CAXTDO010000793.1:0-3250 GCA_964242315.1 uncultured Flavihumibacter sp. | reverse complement strand
ATTCCGACTGCCGCGGCAATCACAAATGCAACCAGTATCATTGCACCCGTTGGTATTAATGCTTTTTCATTACCGGTATTTTCAGGAAGCGATCCGGAAGACCTCCCCACAGAAACAACTCTTGCCGGCAGGTCCATAGTTATTGCTACTTTACCTGTTAATGGAAAATTATACTATAATAATAACCTGTTGTCATTAAACCAGGTGATCGCAAATTATCAGCCTGAACTGTTAAAGCTTGATCCCGATAACGCAGCAACACTGGTAACATTTTCGTATGCATATGCTGATGCTGCGGGGGTGAAAAGCGAACCTGCGACGGTAACTATTAATCTCTCTTATTTATCTGTCGGCGGCAACCTTGTAAATGATGCGAATGGATTTAACGACGCCGGCGGCGGCATACTTGCGGGCGCTACCGTGGGCAACCTTGGGGGAATTCCGTTATTTATGAGCCTGGTAGATCCGGGAGGCACCGGCACCATCCTGGCTACCAGCGCTGTTCAACCCGATGGCAGTTATAATTTTAATAATGTAGTTCCTGCAGGTACTGTTCGTATTGTGCTTCATACAACGCCAGGTAATACCAACACAGGTGGCGCCCTTGTTCCAAACCTTCCTGCCGGATGGTCCAACTCCGGTGAACAACAAGGCACTATTGCCGGAGCCGGTATGCTGCTTCCGTCTAACGGAATCGCAGAACTAACGACAACAACCGATGACCTTCCGAATATCAATTTCGGCGTGGAACAAACACCGGTAGCGGATGGAAAATCTTATGTCATAAATCAACCGGTCAGCGGACAAAACATTATACTTAACGGGAGCTTTCCAGGCAATACAATTGCGCCCGACCAATTAACAGGTCATGATCCGGAAGATGCGCCTGCTGCCGGGGGGTTAAACGGGAATACCGGTAATAGATCCATAGCTATCAAGAATATCTCCCCTAATGGTCAGTTATTGTATAACAACCGGCCTATTATGACAGACACTGTTATTAACAATTATAACAAAGACCTCCTGAGTATAACGCTTACCAATACAAGCTATACAGGTACAGGCTTTACATATGCTTTCCTTGATGCTGCGTCTGTGTTATCCAATGATGCTAATTATAGTATTACCTGGAATACTGCCCTGCCGGTAACATCCCTTCCGTTGAAAGTTTTAGCTGAAGGCCGGAAAGCACGACTGGAATGGTCTACGGTAATGGAACAATTTAACAGTGGGTTTGAGATACAAAGAAGTAAAGATGCATTGACATGGATTACTCTCGGAAGGGTTACTTCTAAAGCTCCGGGTGGAAACAGCAATTCAACCCTGAAATATACTTTTTTAGATGAAACTCCGGGAACAACCATCAACTACTACCGACTGAAACAAATAAGCTTTGACAATAAATACCAGTATAGTGCTATCAGAAGTTTTTCTTTGTACGGAGGTTCACAAATAAGCCTGATGCCAAATCCTTCAATAGACCGGACTCTGGTGAGCGGACTTAACAAAGGGCAAGTGCTTCATATTCAGGATATGTCCGGACGGCTGATTCAACAAGTAAACGTTAGCAATGAAACAGAAATCCTAAACTTAACCAGGCTTACTCCCGGAATGTATCTCTTACAGGTGATCGATCAGGGAAAGCTGGTGGGTTCGATAAAAATCATAAAAAAATAAGATCAGCGGTTCCGGCGTTAGATTGAAGAATTAGGAATACGGTTTATTGCAAGTTTATTGTAAGCCTGGCTGCGTAAGCATTCTGTTAAGCAGTGGTTCTGTTATTAAGCATGGTCATATGCCATTTTTATCCATTCAATTACTTCCTTGTAAATCTCTTTAATGTCTGTTATAATAATTTGTGAGAACACATTGAATTTGCCGAATTTATTTCAGCTAATTTCCCTTTCGGTTCCTGACCTTTTAGATTAATTCCAATTTCAAATCTTGTTTTTGTTGCTGGTTGTAAAATTGCAAACTGCTTTTTTCTTCTCAGACTCACGTAAGTGTTTTAAGGGGCAATCTCTATATTCTGACCAAACTTTTGTAGTAACGTCCTGCTGGATATAAAACCGTATTAAATAGCGCGAAAGAGCTTACCATCTACTTCAATGTTTCCATTGCACAAAAAAAGATTGGTTCAATCATTGGATTATCAACAAACTTATGTTTACTTTGTATTTCAAAGTACTTCGTATATAAATAGCGGTCAAAGGTGAAAAAATTTGTTTTATACGCTCCTTGTGTGATGATCATACGAAAAGCATAAAGTAGTTTTTTTCCCGCTTATGGTGATGAAGAACATTATAAACAAACAATTACAGCAATTTTATGAAAACAGATATTCTGTTAAACATTGACAATCCACGCCAGCTTGAGAAATTATACAGGCAGAACAAGTCTGATTTCAGGCAACAGTTTAGTATGGTATACCCTGAACTGAAAGAAAATAAAATTGCTGATTTCTGGAATGAAAGACTTAACTACGAAGGTGAGGACGTGTATTGGGGAACAACAAGAGACCTCATCTTTGTCATTATCGCCTCCGTTCTCGCGGGACTTCTTGAAAAAATTCCCGGATTTTTTAATCTGGATGAAGAGTTCTTTTATCAGAGAAATATCGGTTTCATAGTATTCCCCGTACTAAGTTTATACTTCGCCTGGAAAAACAAGTTGACAACCAAAACAATTGTTTTTATCAGTGTAGCAGTACTGGTTTCATTGTTCTTTATAAACTTCCTTCCCCATCAAAAGAATAGTGACAGTATACTTTTATCATGTATTCATTTACCGTTACTGCTGTGGTGTATATTAGGTTACGCTTTTGCCGGCGGAAGCTTAACTAACTACGAAAAGCGGCTTGGTTTTCTACGATATAATGGAGATCTGGTTGTTATGACAACTGTTATATTAATTGCAGGAGGTATTTTGTCAGGTGTTACAATCGGTCTTTTTGAACTGATCAATCTGAAAATCCAAAAATTCTATTTTGAAAATATCGTGATCTTTGCGGTTGCGGCTTCGCCAATAGTAAGCACTTATCTGACAGAAATAAATCCTCAAATAGTAAATAAGGTATCGCCTGTAATAGCAAGAATATTTAGCCCCCTTGTTCTGATTACACTCATAGCGTACCTTATAGCCATTGTTATTTCGGGAAAGAATCTTTACAATGACAGAGAATTTCTTTTGATTTTCAACGCCCTGCTGGTTGGAGTTATGGCAATAATATTATTTTCTGTTGCCGGAACAT
>CAXTDO010000792.1:0-3255 GCA_964242315.1 uncultured Flavihumibacter sp. | reverse complement strand
TTTACGACTTGTCACCGGCTTATGTAGCTTTTGAAGAAAAAGGTGAATGGAAAAAAGAAATAACCCGCATTCAGTCAAAGCAGCATATTGAAGGAGCCGCTCTTCAAAATTTTTGTGACAGATTTTTTATCAATGCCTTTAAATTGTCTGTTGACGAAAGAGAAGAATTTTGTAAAGATATTTACGGTTTCGCTTCAATCATCCCGTCAATTTCAACTGAAGCTGAACGAGCAGGTGTTCACCCTTCGGATCTAAATTTCCTTTCTTTCTTTTCCTGTAAGCAACTGACCGCTTTAAGCTTGCTTGACGAAGCAGAGGATTTTTTCTTGAAGGGACCAGGTCTTGATACAATGGGCATCCAGGTAAAAATTGCAATTCCGTTGTTGATTCAATTTATCAAAACCTCGGAAGAATTTATTAAAGACAGCCTACATTTTATACAGTTACGTTTTGCTCATGCGGAAACGATTGCCCCTTTTGCAGCATTAATGCAGATAGAGTCTGCCAGTAAGTCTTTTAATCAGTGCTGGAAAGCGGATGAGATTATACCGTTAAGTGCTAATATCCAGTGGATATTCTACAAAAGTAAAAATGCTGATGATTACCTGGTTAAATTTCTGCTTAACGAAAAGGAAGTGGCACTGAAAGGTATAACCACATCGATGTTTCCATTCTATAATTGGAATGATGTACGAAAGTTTTATACGAATCTCCTCGGCCGGTTAGATGTATCGTTGAACGACCAGATGAGTACTTATCTGCTACACCTGAGATAGTAATTGTGGGAATTATTCTTCTTTTGTAAAAATGATTAAGTTAATTTGAACATTGGATTAAAATCATTCTGGAGTTTTATCTAGTTTCAAGCGATTCCTTGATTAATAACATAGTCATGATTTTTAATTAAATAACAATAAGATAGCGTTCTGTCAGCAGCGAGTCTCTTTAGGGCAATGTCATTAAGTTAAGGGTTTTGATGGCGGGTATCAGGTTCCCTCCTTGAAAGGAGGGGACGTTCGAAAACAATGCGAAGCACGTTTTCGAACGGGGGTGGTTACCCTGCTGTAACTGGTTAGCTTGGTCGCTAAAGTACGTTGCATGTGGGTTGCTGACTAGTCACAGCGTGGTAACCACCCGGTGCGGAAGGTGCTTCGCATCCTTCCGCACCGTCCCCTCCTTGAAAAGGAGGGGAACCAGGGACCCAGAACATACCGCTTCAAATCTTTAACTTAATGACATTGCCCTAGCGGAACTCGCCGCTGACAAAATCCGTAGTTACTTTATCTCCAGGCGTTAATTGTAATAGGATCGGTATTAATGAATCTGCCAGCCAAAAAAGTTTTTTGGAAAAGTGAACAACGTTCACTTTATTTGTGTCTTAAACAGAAGGAATGGCTATTGCTGACCGGAAAGCAAAAGAGAAGGAAGATTTAAAAGCGCTTATCCTGGAAAGTGCAAGGAAGCTGTTTGTAGAAAATGGCGTTGAGCAAACCAACATCCGGAGCATTGCAGAAAATATTGATTATAGCATTGGGACTATATATAAATATTTTAAGGACAAGAATGCCATACTTCATGCGCTGCATACTCAGGGCTTTCATGACCTGGGTAGTCAATTTACAGTTTTATACAATGTGAAAGACCCAATTGAAAGGCTTACAGCTATGGGAAACGTTTACATCAAATTTGCAAAGGAGCACCCCGATATATATGATCTGATGTTTAATCTGAAAGCGCCTATGGAATTTCTGGATACAATTAATGAAGAAGAATGGAATGAGGGGAAGGCGACTTTTGATGTACTAAGAACTTCCGTAAAAGACTGTATGGGTGCCGGGCATTTTAAAGGACACACACTTGAGCCACTTGCTTTTTTGGTCTGGAGTACGGTACATGGTATGTGCAGCCTGGAGATACGGCAGCGAACCAAAGGAGTCAATTTAAAGAACCCGGAAACAATTGTGACGGAAGGCTATAATGAGTTTTTAAAGATTATTGATAAACTGTAATTTTTTTTTACACTTATTGTGAACAATGTTCATTTAAATATCTTAGTTCATAAATAAAAGAAAAATGAAAAAAACATTCCTGATAATGTTGCTTGCAACAAGCCATGCTGTTACTGGACAAACTCACTTAGATGCTTACACTAAGACAGCACTAGGCAATAATGAAACAATCAAACAGCAGCAATTCTTACTCGCTAAAAGTTTGTATGCATTAAAAGAAGCAAAGTCATTATTCCTTCCTTCCGCAGCACTTAACGTGTCATATACAATTGCTGATGGTGGAAGAAAGATTGATTTTCCGGCGGGTGACTTACTAAATCCCGTTTATAAGACGCTCAATCAAATGACAGGTACCGGTAATTTTCCTCAGGTGCAAAACCAGCACGTATTACTTAATCCTGATAATTTTTACGATGCCAAAATAAGAACAACCTACCCCATCCTGAATGCCGAGATTGAATACAACCGTAAAATAAAAAACAGCAATATAGTTTGCAAAAAATTGAAACGGACCTCTATAAAAGAGAACTGGTAAAAGAAGTAAAAAATGCCTACTACAAATATTTACAGGCATGTGAAGCAGTGAATATTTATCAAACTGCTTTATCACTGGTGAAGGAAAATCTTAGGGTAAACACTGCTCTTTTTAATAATCAAAAGATAAACCGTACTACAGTAGTAAGAAGCGATAACGAAGTGATCAAGTACAATGCCCTGCTGGAATCTGCCAGGCAGGTTCAGAACAATGCAAGAGCCTATTTTAACTTCCTCTTAAATGCAGATTTAAATACTGAGATAATAGGCGATAGTATTGTTACGCATCCTGCCGGATTGTTTTTAACTGATACAACAGTTGTTAATAGAGAAGAACTTGCAAAATTAAAAGAGGCTGTTGCCATTAATCAAAATGCTATGGCACTTGCTAAATCATATAAGCGGCCAAGGCTCAATTCTTTTGTCGACCTCGGCACGCAGGCATTTGATTTTAAAGTAAACAGTAAATCGTTTTATTACCTGGCGGGCATATCGCTTGAGTGGAATATTTTTTCAGGCAATAAAAACAAATATAAAATTCAACAGGTTGCATCAGACGGGCAGGTATTGCAGTCGCAAACTAATTATATAGAGCAACAGCTCCGGTTTCAATTAATTGCATCCATTAACTCCTTCAAGAGTTCTGTTGCTGCATACAATGCTGCACAATACCAGGTTATTTCTTCCCAAAAGTATTACAATGATATGTTCC
>CAXTDO010000791.1:0-3259 GCA_964242315.1 uncultured Flavihumibacter sp. | reverse complement strand
AAAGATCCCTTTATGGGTTTCGAAGGCAAGAAGTCAAAAACACACCCACATTCCTTACCGACCAGAAGCTGGAGGCAATCAACAGCAAGAGTTTTGGCGTCGAGCGGCTGGCAAGAGTAAAAGATGTTTTCGTATTTTGCTGTTATGCAGGGCTTGCTCATATAGCTGTTGAATAACTAACTCCTGATAACGTAGTGATAGGTATCGACGGCAAAAAATGGATCTACAATTTCAGGGAGAATACGGATAACAAATCCAATATTCCCTTGCTTCCAGAAGCGCATGTCATCATTGAAAAATACCAGGACCACCCACTAAAAAATGGATCAGGTTTATAGTCTGTGATGTCATTAAGATTCACATCATAAAACGTGCTCTTGAGATTAATACAGCCAGTAAAAATTATTTATTCGAGAAAATCACCAACTATTGCTCGGTACGTTACCATTTTTGTCTGACAACAGTGAAATTTCATTAATTATAACTGCATCAAATCGAGAATTGCCGATTAAAAATATGATATCTCAATAGTTTTAATATTTAAAAATTAAAAAGAGCAGAATGTAAGTTAATTTTTTCTTAAAAAAACATTTTAGCTTGTCTCATTTTATTTGTAACATTGATATTAATAACGAAAGTGATTGTATGCTAGAACTAAGAAAACTTGAATCAGATATAAACAAGGTGTAGCTGTAAAGTAAGATGCAATGTTTTAGTGTAATCATGGCAATTTTTCTGTTCTTATTTTTTGAAATAATTGTGATAAATTCAATACTAATACTACTTTAGTATTCTCTAACGAACCATTAATCCCATTGCTGCTATGCCAAATCAAACTTCAAAGTTTTTTTCTGCCTCTTATGGATTTTATTGCAGGAACTGTTTTCTTTTTTATCGTAGTAGAAAAAAGAGAATAAAGACTACGATTAGAAAGCTTCTACTATAAAGTCTCTCGCTTTTATAGGAATAGTATAATATGTAAAAAAGGATTGTTAACAACCAGTTTTATTATTAGGAAATCAAAGTTTAAACAGTCTTTGTTGATATTTATTGACTATAAAATATGATTTTTAAAGCTAAACAGTATAAAGACGAAGCGTGTCATAAGTAACAAAATCTCTTTTTTTGATAAAAAACCGATGATGTGAGCAGCATCGTCGGCAGGTAATTAAAATTTTTGTCGTTAAACAACTTTAATCATTCTCAATGAAACCAAAAACTACGCCCTTGTTTGCCTTGTATTCTCATGAGCTCGAGTTTGCAAGTAGTAAGAAAATCCGGTTGATTTTTAAGCTAATTGTTATGCTCCTGTTTTTTAGTGCACAATTGAATGCACAAACTTCTCCTGGCCAGATACGAGGAAGGGTTCTAAGTCCTGAAGGCACACCGTTGCAAGGAGTATCTGTATTACTGGCAGGAACAAAAACTGGTAGTACAACTGACGCTGAAGGGCGATTTTCAATCAACGTTACTAATACCCGGAAGGTTACACTTGAAGTTTCCATTGTTGGTTTTGTCACTAAAACTATAAATCCCGGCAGCCAAACCGATATCACTATTACCCTCGAAAATTCGATTGCAGGGTTAGATGATGTAATAGTAATTGGATACGGAACCGCAAGGAAAAAGGATATTACCGGAGCGGTAAGTAATGTTTCAGCTAAAAGGCTCATGGATAAACCTGTGGTAAATCTCGGACAGGCTTTAGAGAATAAGGTGGCAGGCGTTCAGGTTATCTCAAACGGCGCTGGTGTTCCTGGAAGCCAGCCGATGGTTCGTATCAGGGGAACAAACTCTATTAACGCCAACAATGAGCCGCTATATGTGGTTGATGGTGTTGTAGGGGTGGGTAACCCTTTATCAACTTTGAATCCAAATGATATATTGTCGCTTGATGTTTTGAAAGATGCATCCGCTACAGCTATTTATGGCGCACGGGGTGCCAATGGTGTTATTATTATTACTACCAAACGCGGCAAATCCGGTAAGCCTCAGCTTGATTACAATGGTTCGGCTTCACTCGGTGTTATGCAAAGGCATCTTTATACTATGACGTCTGACCAGCTTATGTACACTTATGTGCAGGCTATGGCGAATGGCAATAAATATGGAACAGTTAACGCAGGTAAAGATTTCCGCCCAACTGGCTCCGGTACTTCTTTCTCCGAAATGCCTGCCTTATTCAAAAAAGTTCCGGCGGGCAGTTATGTAATACCTTTAGTTGGTAAGGATGGCAATTACTATGCGCCGATATACAATACAAATTGGGAAAGTTTAATCTTTAAGCCTTCCGTTTCAACCGATCAAAGTATTGCTATACGTGGCGGCAATGAAAATGCGAAATATTCCATGTCGCTTGGATATACCGACCAGAATGGTCTAATGAAGCAATCATTCTTCAGGCGTTATACCGCCAGGATTACCAGTGACATTAAGGTTTTGAAATGGCTCAATGTAAGTACTTCCCTTAGCTTTATTAAAAGCAAGCAGACAAATAGAGATGGTGACATCCCGCGTTCTACAGCAGAGGTATGGCCCATTTTGCCAGTCAAATACCCTACTGACGCTAGTCAATACATCGGTAATACTTATGTGGGTGGCCGCTGGGGAACTAACCAGGACTTTAACGTAGGGGAGCAATGGTTCAACGTTCTTTACAGAAGGCAGGAAAATATTGGGTTTAATAATATCGGCCAGGTTACCGGTAGTTTTACCACTACGGCTAACATCACTAAAGACCTGACCTTTAAAAGTGATTTCTCTATAGATTACAATGCATATAAGCAAGACCAATACAGTGGTCAGTTATATGGAAGTACTGGTAGTGCATTTGTTAATACTCAACAAAATATTTATTGGCAGAACGAAAATTATTTTAATTATAATAAACAAATTGGTACAAACCATAACATAAGCGCTGTCTTAGGGCTTTCATGGTCTCAGTTCAGTTATCAAAACAATGGTGCAAGTAATTCCATATTTTTATCTGATTTCTACGGATATTCTAACCTTGGCGCAGGGGCGGCAGTTAGACCTGGTGTTAGCAGTTCCAATGGATCAAACGCATTGAATTCTTATTTCGGCAGGGTTAATTATGGTTATAAGGACAAGTATTTACTCACTTTAACAGGCCGCGAAGATGGCTCATCTAAATTTGGCAGCAACAATAAATATGGCTTCTTTCCATCAGCAGGAGTTGCCTGGAGAGTATCCCAGGAAAATTTTATGAAAAATGTGACTGCCTTATCTAATCTTAAAT
>CAXTDO010000790.1:0-3261 GCA_964242315.1 uncultured Flavihumibacter sp. | reverse complement strand
GCTTTACCGGTATCGCCTTACCTTTTTCTATTGTTTGCTGCGTGGCCGCCTTTTCTTTGCAGGCGGTAACAATTATCGTGATAACAACAGCAGTTAAAAGTAAACGCATGGAATCAGTTTTGTTTGAATGAATATGAAGCTGTCTGCCTTTCGTAATCAGCCGATGCCGATAAGAATTTATATTTGCTGATATTGATTTGTAACTGCGCATTGGTTAATTGAGTGCTGGCATCGAGGAATTCTAAAAAAGTATTTACCCCTTCCTTGTAGCCATGATTGATTAAATTGAAATAATTATTTGCCTGATTTAACTGATTAACAGATAGCTTGTATTTTTCATATGCCGACAGCAGGTCATCGTGAGCCATTACAGCCTTTATTTTTAACTGATTGGTCACCTGCTCTTTTTCCAGCGAAAGCTTTTCGATATCTAACAGGTTCTGCTGAATTTTATACAAGTTTCTTTTTCCCGAAAATATGGGGAACTGCATCTGCAGTCCGAGCAAATAAAAAAATGATTTGTTGTTTACCTTAAGGTCAAAGTCCTGGGCTCCCAGGTCTACGAAGCCGTTAACCCTGGGAGTTCTGAAGCTACGGCTCAGCTTAAGCAGGTTGTTGTTGATATTCGATGCAACGTCCAGGTTGTGGAGTTCTTCCCTGGCTACAATATTGGTATCTTTATAGGAAGCCAGTGAAATGAACTTGTCATCCACATCTTTTAAAGCAACTACAACAGTATCCGTCAACGGCCTGTTGAGTAAAAAATTAAAATATGACTTAGCTTTTTCCCGCTCATAAAAAGCAATCTGCGCCTGCGATTCCAGCGAATTAACTTCCAGTGAAGCTCTTATCACGTAAGCTTTTAATCCTTTGCCATTATTAAAAGATGATTGTGTAGCCCTAAGGTTTTGATTTGATACGATGAGGGCATTCTGATATACATGGATGGCTTCAGAGGCCATTAAAAAATTATAGTAAGCTGTTTTTATTTCTTTCAGGAGCTCCCGTTTATAGATATCAATCTCATTTTTTTCAATGATGATTTTTTGCGTGTTGATGGCATTGCCAATCTTCAGTTCGGGGTTGATGATGGGCATGGTAGATTTGATGCGTACGTCATAAAAGTTATCGGGAAAGAACTGCTCTGAAAAATTTTTAACCTGTGGATAATCATTGGTTCTTGTAATCTGATTCAGCGTTTTGTAAACGGGATTCAACATATCGCCGACGGGCATGTTGATGGTACGTCCACCATTTGCGAAAGTGTATTGCGATTCCAGGTAAGAAGTTGGAAGAAAAAAGCTTTTTGATTCTTTAAGCGCTATCAACGCTTTATCCAGCGCAATTGATTTTTCACGAAGCACAATATTGTTTTTGAAACCTTCAGCAATGTAATTCTCCAGTTGTTGTGCGGCAGACTGACTCCGGAATAAAATAAATACAATTATTGTAAAAAGGATATTACGCATTTTAAAAGATTTATTGTAATCGTGCAACAGCAGTTGTTATATTAATTAAGCTTAAGTATTTCCCCTTTTCGTTAGACCTCCCTTGTGCCCTTTGTGTGCATTTCCTTTGTGTTCTTTGTGGTGTCAATAGGGTCTATAAATCTGACGTTTTTTTTTAACCACAAGGAACACAAAGGAAATGCACACAAAGGGCACAAGGGGCTTTTGACAAACTGAAATACCCGATATGAAATAACTTTTTACGTCACGATCTTTAAAAGTCAATAAATTCATCCAGTTGTACTTCTATTGCAGACAACGTATCTTTTTCGGTGATTTCACCAACTCCGTTCAGCAACTTGTGAACGGACGATATCGGCAACTTATTTGGATGAACCACTACTTTCAGATAGTTCAATATGCCTGTTAAATGTTCCATTCCCCGCAGGTTGCCTGCCCGGCCGCTCGAAACACCAATCAGTAATGCCTTTTTACCCCACCATGTTTTTTTTATGTCAGAGATATCGATCAGAGATTTGAGTACTCCGGGGATGCTTCCGTTATATTCCGGTGATATAAAAATAATCTTTTCGGAGGGTATCAAAACTTCCTCTTCCAGCTTCTCTATGGAGCAACTGCGTTTGCTTACATCCACGTTTTCAAGGGAAACAAGAGAAACTTTTTTACCCTTGGCTGCCAGCATATGTTGATATTGTGTGGCTACTTTCATGGTATTGCTTCCCGCGCGGTTGGTTCCAGATATGATTGTGTACATTTTATAAATATTGAAAATTGTTAAAGAGTAATAGTTACCCTCCGAAAATAAAGGCCTGGTATTAAATTGTTTTAAAGAACCCATATTAGACCTCGCTTTACAAAATTCAAATCATTATCTGTGATGGCGAAGATCAAATATATCAGGGGCGTAATAAACAAGGATTAAACGGAACTTTTATAAGTGAAATCCATCTCATAAAAGGTGTTTTCACCCGATACTCAAAGGGTCAAATCACTGTTCGGTAAGTACCTTGTAATTTTTAACGACCTGTTTGGTTTGAGTATAAACTGCAGATAAAACATAAGCAACAATTGCAATGATCACAAAGAATATGATGGATGACACAGTTTCCCCCGGAATTGAGAATAAGGATAGTAACCCTACGCCACCAAGTAATACCACAAATGGCACCTTTAACTTTTCAGGAAATAAAGAACGATACCCTGCCTTTAGCTTGCTTTTAGCATTAATGATCGAACCGGACATCATCAAAGAACCATAGATAAAACAGATAATGGAAGAGCCAACTGCTGCTGAAATAAGTAACAGGTCGTATGCATTTATAAACAAAGAAAAGATCTCTACAAATACTCCAAGTGATATCACAGCCACATACGGTACACTCCTGGACAGGGATATTTTAGTTACTATTTTAGGCAGCTTGCCTTCGCGCCCCAGGGCATAAAGCAGTCTTGAACCGCTCATGATGCCTGAATTAAAAGTGCTTATAATTGCCAGCGAAGATATGATCACTGCAAACCATACACCTGCTCTTCCCAAAAGCGAAACGGCGAAGGTTACATGGGGATACACGTTCCCGAGTAACTGCGTTTTAGGAACCATTAAACACAATCCGCCTATAAAAATCACGTAAACGACTACGTTGAACAGAATACCCAGGGGCATGGATAACGGTATCCTTTTTTTGTACGATTGGGAAGATACCCCTAACGGTGTTACGCATTCAAAGCCCACATAAAGGAATATTGCCATGCCAAGCGTAACAGGAAGCCATTGTAAGTGTGTGAGAGCGGG
>CAXTDO010000789.1:0-3262 GCA_964242315.1 uncultured Flavihumibacter sp. | reverse complement strand
GTCTTCATTAGTGCACTTAGAAGTTTTCATGCAATACTGTTTTCGATAAACCTGCCTGATCTATCGTGTGTAAAGCAATATCCGAAATCTTTTTTGCCGGGTTGGCAAGTACGATATCTACAAGGCGCAGAAATTTGATGGCGAGCACCTCCATTGAGCTTCTCTTATACAGATCGCTGTTGTATTCCAGGCTTGCAGACATACTGCTGGCGTTAACAAAATTTAAAGAGAGATCGTACCTGGAGGTATACGAAGGGATCGGCAAAAACTGAAAATCAAGATCAGCATTCATGGAAGTAAATCGTTCGGATAATGACTCATCCAGGTTTACCTCTATGTCAAAAAATGGATTGCGATGCGCTGATCTGCCTTTCTTATAAAATTTCTCAACCAGTAATTGAAAAGGATAATTACTATGATCCAGGGCGTCCATGAACGTTTTTTTTACCTTTTGCAAACACTCCAAAAAACAATCTGATGCATTAATTTCGTCTACCAGCACAAGCGTATTTATATAGTATCCCAATTGCAATTGCAATTCTTCTGTACTTCTTCCCGAATATTGAATGCCCAGAGCAACCGTTCCTTCACCCGCTTCTTTAACAACAAGCATTTTGACTAATGTAACAAGCGTAGTAAATACCGAAAGATTCAACCTTTTGCTAAAATCGCGGAGTTGGTTACTAATGTCAAGTCCCAGTGAAAGATCGAGCCTTTCGCCGGCGGCGCTTTTAAGGGCTGCTCGCGGATAGTCCGTTTTAATTTCCACAGACTCAACATCACGCAATTGCGTCTGCCAATATTCCATATCATTCTGCGCCCTGTCGCTTCTCAGATAGTTGTTATGCCAGTGCGCATAATCTTTATATTGAATTGACAGATCGTTTAATAATATTTTATCTCCTGCACCAGTTGCCCTGTAACAATGATAAAACTCCTTTAGAAAGTTTTGAACTGATATTCCATCTGCAATAATATGATGGAAATTAAGGGTCAGTAAACAGGGGCCTGAATTATTGCATACCAAAGTACAATGAAACAGGTTGTCGGTTTGAAGGTTCCGGCCTAACCTGATTTCCTTTTCCAGCTCTTTCATGCATGCATCCATTCCGTTCGCTTCCACCACTTTAAATGTGTCTGACCTTACATCTGAAACCACCTGCCGGAGCTCATAATCGATCATACTGATATTTGTTCTCAGTATGTCGTGACGCTGCATTACCAAATCAATACTTTTCTGCACAATTTGAGGATCAAACTGTCCCGTTAAAGCTATCACCAGGTTCAGCATGGCATCGCTTGCAACCGAATGATGCGCTAACCATATACCACGCTGCCCATAAGACAGATCATAATGCGCTGCATTTTCAATTCTTACGATATCATGCTTCTTTTGAAGTTTTTGAACGCTAAAGACTGCATCCAAATGACCGGCGAGCAATCTAATCGTTGGAAAGATTTCCAATAATTCACGCATAGACAGCCGAACATTGAATTCTTTGTCTATTCTATTGATGAGTTGGGTGCCGATGATAGAATGTCCTCCAATTTTAAAAAAATTATCATCCACTCCCAGGTTTTTCAACCGAAGGACGCTTTTCCAAACCTTCATTAATTTTCTTTCTGTTTCTGATAAATGACCGTCATGGTCAACATATTCCTCGTCTTCTTCGCCTTCAACCCGAAAGAATGGATTACTGACAAGGTATTTTACATTTAAGTTAGCAATGATCATATTAGAATACTGCAGGCACATCCCGAGCTCAAAGGCTTGAACTCCCTGATTGTTGTCCCAGGGAAATACAAACATCTTATCTTCTTCATATAAAACACCGCCGACCTTGCTTCTGATTTCGCCCCAGTCCCCCCAGTTGATTGATATCGCATTTACGCCATGGTTACTTAAATGTTTGGCGTAAGCATCTTCGAACGCGTTTGCTATAGTATACCCGATTGTTCTCTTTTCAGGAAGGAGGGTATTGACTGAAGAAAAAAGAATGAAGTAATCGAGCCGGTGATTTCGTGTGCCTTCGTAAAGATTGATACTTCCGTGGATTTTTGCCTTAGCCAGTTCCTGTATATCGTCCATCTTCAGGTCAGCAAAATCGGCTTTAGAGAACGTCCCCGCGGAGTGGATGACTCCATCAATCCGGGGAAAATCACGATTCAATAGTGTCATGAGCTTACGGGAATCAATCTCATTTCCGATATCATTCGAGTAATACAGTATTGTAGATCCGGACAAGTTGATATCTTTTAACGACCGCATCCTGGTGGTGGTATCGGGATGGTCATTACTTTTCCGACCTATTATTATAATTGTGCATTTTTGCCTTAGCAGGTAATATTTAGATATTTCAAACCCGATTCCGCTGAGACCGCCGGTTATGACATAGACACCTTCCTTTTTTACAATTAACTTCCTTGAAAATTCCCCAAAACTTACCTTTTCCAGCCTGGGAACAAGCCTCTCCCTATTCCGGTAAGCAATTGAAATGCAGTTCAAATCTGAATTCAGCTCATCATCCACATGCTGACATATAGTATCGTCCTGTTCCTCCGATTGAATATCGATCGACCTAAATGCCGAATCTGGAAATTCTCTCAACAAGGCCTTGAAAAAGGAAAAACCCAGATGCCCTGTAATTGATACTTTATTGCCGATCAACTGTCCGTTTTTTGAAATATGAACAATAGTCAGCCTTTCACCCTGCAGCTTTTGTTCCAAACACTTATAAAGTAAATATTTGTGATAGACGCCAATGTTTAATAGCCGGTCGATTTCATGAGGGTCTGGTTGCCCGTGATTATTTACATCTTCGAAATGAAACACAGTCCCGATATCTACGTTCGCCAAATGGTTCTTCAGTAATGTATAGTCTGCGGTATTTTCAGGGTTGATTGTAATGATGTTAGACTCCTTTTTATGGAATGTTTCACCAAACTCCACGATCACACAGTTATGCCCTCTTTCAGTTAGCTTATGCGCAAATTTGCTCCCCAACCCACCGCTGCCGGCACATATTAGAATATTCCTCTTAACTGAATGAAACCTATTCTTCGCGGCTTGCCATTGATTAGCCTCATGAACAAAACGCACCCGGTACATCCAATTCAATGGTTCGTAACCGGCAGCTTTCAGAGGGTCAAAGATCCAGCACCGCTCCCGCTGAAAGGCGTAACCCGGCAACGAAACTTTCGTGAAAGAACCTGCCGGGTAAAATTCTTTCCATCGGATTCCTACGGAGAGCAGGTGTAATTT
>CAXTDO010000788.1:0-3275 GCA_964242315.1 uncultured Flavihumibacter sp. | reverse complement strand
ACAGCAACCTGCAAAGACAGGTGTTGTTTGGTGTTGACGACATTAACCAACCTAAAGCGTCCGCAGCAAAAAGCAGGCTGCTTGAATTAAATCCTCATATTGATGTGATCACTTATCACATACCGATTACTTCCGCAAACGCTTTAGAAATTATAAAACTATATGATACCGTTGCTGATGGAAGCGACAATTTTCCAACTAGGTATCTTGTAAACGACGCCTGCGTTTTATCGGGTAAACCTTATGTGTATGCATCCATATTTCAGTTTGAAGGTCAGGTATCCGTTTTTAATCATACTAACAAAAATGGAGAAACCGGTCCGAACTACCGAGATCTTTACCCTGCACCACCTCCCCCCGGTGCAGTACAGGACTGTGGCGTAGCAGGCGTACTGGGAGTGTTACCTGGCATTATAGGTACTCTTCAGGCCATGGAGGTCATCAAGCTCGTCACCGGTGTGGGAGACATATTAAGCGGACGATACTTTATTTTCGATGCACTTAGTTTCGAAACAAAAACTTTCAAGATCAGGCGAAGCAAAGATAACCCGCTCAATGGCGCCCATCCTTCTATCACATCGCTTATCGACTATGAATTATTCTGCGGCGTTGAAAGAGCAGTTAAACCGGTTAAAGAAATAGATTGTCATGAACTCGAAGCGCTGCAACTGCGGAACGCACCTTTACAGCTTATAGATGTAAGGGAGCAGGATGAATATAACCTTATAAATATTGGAGCTCAATTAATGCCATTGGCGGGCATCGTCTCCAATGAAGCGGCCATATCAAGAAGTAAGAAAGTGGTAATCCATTGCATGACGGGCAGCCGTAGCGCTAAAGCCATAAGAATGCTGGAAGAAAAGTTCGGCTTCACTAATCTGTATAATCTTAAAGGAGGCATCATTGCTTACATCAATGAGCTCCGGCCGGAGCTAAAGAAGTGGTAAGCTGTCAGCTATCAGGTATGGGGTATGAGGTATGAGGTATGAAGCTTATCAGGTTTTGTCTTTTGCCAACTGATAGCAGATAGCTGATAAGCTTCATACCTCATACCTGATAGCTGTCACGATTCTTTTACAACAGCATAACTATTAATCCGCTCACGCCACCTGGTAAGCATTGTCATTAATTCTTCGAGCTTTATAGGTTTTCTCAGATAATCATCCATCCCGGCACGCAGACATTCTTCTTCATCGCCCTGCATGGTATTAGCGGTTAGTGCAATGATAACCGGTTGTTCGAGAAACTGCACGCGGATAGCTCGTGTTGCTTCCAACCCATCCATTTCCGGCATCTGCATGTCCATCAGAATAACATCAAATAACTGGTGATGGAGCATTTTTATCACTTCCAGTCCGTTTTCCACCATTTGTGGTTCATAACCCAGTTTATTAAGGATATGCTGAATAACTTTTTGATTGATCAGGTTATCTTCGGCTACCAGTATTTTTAAAGGATACTGCACTGAAAATTTTTCCTGTAATTTTCCGCCGATCGATTTTTCTTCTGTAGCCAGCCTGTCTTGTTTTTGAAGGCCGCTTAATATATGTTTACTTAATACATGCTGCTTAATTGGTTTGGTAAGAATAGAACTAAATAAGTGAAGATTATTCTTACTACACTCATCACCACCAATAGAGCTTAGAAGAATACAGGGCAGATCAGCATATTTTTGCCTGATTGATTTTGCAAGACTAACACCATCCATGCCGGGCATTTGCATATCTGTAAGCACCAGGTCGAACCGGGCGTCGTTGCTTAAAACAGCGAGCGCCTCCTCACCCGAAGAAGCCAGTACGGTATCTAATTTCCAACCTTCCAACTGGCGTTTCAATATGGTGCGATTAGTAGTATTATCATCCACTACCAAAATTCTTTTCCCTGCCTGATCAGACATGTTATGCTGGGTATACACCGGCAATATCTTTGTTCCGGCGCCGGTGCTGATGGTGAATGAGAAAACAGAGCCTTGTCCGGCCTCACTGGTAACCCATATTTTACCACCCATTAATTTCACCAGTTTTTCCGATATCGCCAGTCCAAGTCCTGTACCACCATATTTCCGGGTGGTAGAAGAATCTACCTGAGAAAACGCTTTAAATAATTTATCGATCTTATCTGCAGGAATGCCGATGCCTGTGTCGCGGATTTCAAATTCCAGTTCCAGGGTTCCATCGGCATCTTGGTTTCGTAAATGCACTCCTACAAAAACCTCTCCCTGGTGTGTAAACTTCATGGCATTGCCGATCAGGTTGGTTAAAATCTGCCGTATCCGCAGGTTGTCTCCTACTATCTGCAGGGGAACTTCAGGATCTATCTGATATATAAGATCAAGCTTTGACTGTGCCGCTTTGGTGCCAAAGATGTCCAGTATATCTTCAATGCATACACGCAGATCAAAATCTTCGTACTCCAGTTCCAGGTTACCGGATTCGATTTTTGAAAAGTCAAGAATATCGTTTATTACATTCAAAAGGCTTTCACCGCAGTTAATTATAGTGTTGGTGTATTCGCGCTGCTGGTAACTAAGCGGTGTTTCAGCCAGCAGCGAAGACATGCCAATTACGCCATTCATTGGTGTCCTGATCTCGTGGCTCATCGTGGCAAGAAATACACTCTTAGCCTGGTTGGCATTTTCGGCTTCCTCCCTTGCCTTGCGCTCCTGCTTGGTTGAGTGCAGCAACTGGCGGGTTTGTTCGTATACCTGCCGCTGCAGTTTCCTTTTCTGGCTCTTTATCGTCTGCATGCGCAGCTTCACAAAACCAATCAACAAAGCAATAGCTCCTGCCACTACGCCAATCTTAAACCACCAGGTTAACCAGAAAGGAGGAGTTACCACAAGCTTAAGCGCCAGCACATGTGACGACCATTTACCTTCATTATTCAGTGTCTTCACTTTAAACACATATTTGCCAGGGTCAAGATTGGTATATGTTGCAGACCGGTTGGTTGTTACATCGTTCCAGTCTTTATCAAAACCGGCAAGCATATAGGCATATTTGTTTTTATTTCCACCGGTATAGTTGAGGGAAGCAAATTCAAAAGAAATTACGAGCGATTTTGGAGACAGCCTGATAAGCTTTGCTTCATTGATATCTGTTTTTAATGGTGAGGAATCACTATCATTAACGGCGATGGGTACCTGCTTGTTAAATATCTGGAAGTCTGTCATCACCAGCGGTGGATCGTATGGCCTGTCTTTCACCTTTTCCGGTACAAACTCGTTTAAGCCGTTATTGCCGCCAAAATACATGCTACCCGAACGGGTTCTGCAA
>CAXTDO010000787.1:0-3276 GCA_964242315.1 uncultured Flavihumibacter sp. | reverse complement strand
AATATTTAAAGATGACCTGTAATTAAAATACCGGGCCATAAGCAACCTGCTGTGTAATTCAGGTTGTAATCTGAATCTTTAAGATGTGCAGTTAGGCCAATGTCATTAATATAAGAGTTTTTTAATAGTATAAGCAGTAAGTGCAAAGTGAGCGTGGCCGGCTATCCCCTGCATTGGAAGGGTACGTTATTTCCGAAGGAAATAACTGGGGTGGGTTTACGGGGCAGGGTACTTACGGGTGTAATAAATTTATGCTTGTTTGTGAGCGTTTTGGGTGGTAGTTGCTGCTTCCTCACAGCCGAACCCAACACTGTTTAACCTTCGGATCAAGCTCCCCTCCTCGGAGTAATGGCGCTAGTATAACGAATTACGTATATCACGCAATGAATATTGTCTACCTACGGCACACATGCTCTTTTTTAACCTTTTCTACCGATATTAAATCCCTAACGGGCTTATAGGAACAAATTTCCGGGAAGCCCGCCGCGTTAGCGGCTTAATATCGGTAGAAAACATACAAGTTGTTGATGTGTGCCGTAGGAAGACAATATTCGTTGCACAGTATACATAATTGCTTAAACTAGTGCAATTACACCGAGGGGGGGATGAGCTACCAGCCTCACTTTGCACTCAGTTCTTTCAATTGAATTTCTTAACTTAATGACATTAGTCTACCGCCACTTCATTGTAATCAGTTTAACGGTGAGGTTATAACTATAAGCTAATGCTTAAAAAAGGAAAAATGAAGAGAAGTTACAAATTTACTCCTACAGTAAAAGAGGCGATAGTATTAAAACGTTTGTCAGCCTTATGAAGATAATAGTCCATCATTACCTGGGGCAGTATATAGAATTTGCCTAACGAATAATCCAGTTGAAGAACAAAGGTGGAAGATTGAAAATCAAGTCCGCGTACATCTGATATATTGGAGTTAGGCGGTAGGAAATTATTAGCGCTCATTGTAGAGTTAGTAGAGAAAGTGGTATTAAAGCCAAAATTCTGAGTACCTGCAGAAAGTAACAGCACAGGCCTTAAAGTAAGCATATCTTTTTTAAGCAACACATCGTTGAACACAAAACTATGCCTCAATGAAAACATCGTAGAAAAGTCTCTTACCGACTCATCACGCTGTATAAAAATAATCTTTTTGCGGCTGGTTTTGATTCGTTTCAGATAAACATCTATTTCTTTACGTTCATATTCTGTTTTACTGCCCCATCCGTAACTCATGGCAATGCCCGGTTCCAACCACCATTTTTTTAAATTAAAAAAGGCATACACTTCGTTTTGTATAGGCGTGGTATAAAATGAAAGATTTTCCTTAGTGTAAAACCTCGTATAACTTACACCTGCGGAAAACTGATTCATTTTTATATAATGATAAGTAGGACTGATCGCAAACTGGTAGGGATTCAGCTTTCCATTATCGGTTAACAGGTAACTTGACAAGGTCATTCCTAATCCGGATTTATGAAAATAACTTACTTCAGGCGAGAAAATCGCTTTCGTTTTAATCTTATAATCCAGGGCTACATTGTCTTTGAAGCTAAAATAGCCTGTTCCAAAGCCTGCACTTATGTTAAAGAAACTCTTTGGTTGAATTAACGAATCCAGGTAAGCGTCAAAATCTTTCATCAGGGAATCCATAACGGCAGTAGTATCTCCACGGGAAAACAGCGCGTCAATCCTGGTGTTCTGTGCAAACGACGAACTGGAATACAAGATACCTACGCATATAAATATCACCTTAAAAAGACGCTTCATGCAGTTTAATGGGTGTTTACGATGTGATATACCAGCAAACGAAGATTTTTAAATTTAAGTTGTCTTAAGTTAAAGATAGTATGAATTATGATCACTTTCAATAAATCTATAAAGCTGTTAATAAGCTTTTAACAACAGAGAAGAAGCTGAACCCCTTATCGCCATCAAACCAGCTCAATAACGGTAATCTCCGGCAAAATACCTACCCTGCCCGGGTATCCGATAAATCCATAACCCCTGTTCACATACAACTTTTGCCTGCCTTCTTCGTACAAACCCGCCCATTGTTTATACATCAGCTGTACGGGGCTCCATTTGAATCCGGGCAATTCAATCCCAAACTGCATCCCATGGGTATGGCCGGCAAGCATCAGGTCGATATCAGGATAATCCGTTCTAACCTGCGCATCCCAGTGACTTGGATCGTGGCTCATCAGAATTTTAAAAGGAATTTTTTCCGTACCGGGATAGGCCTTATCCATCTTGCCGTATTTTGGGAACCTGCCCTTTGCTCCCCAGTTTTCAATGCCAAGTAATGCAATGGTATCGCCATTTCTCTCCAGCACCCTGTGTTCATTCATAAGCAGGTCCCAGCCCAGCGTGGCATGAACACCTTTTAACTGTAACAGGTTGGCGGCTTTGGCTTCTCTGCTTTCCCATTGAACATAATCTCCATAATCATGATTGCCCAGTGTTGAATATACACCCATGGGAGCCTTTATTTTTTTAAAAACGTCCATGTATGTTTCCATTTCTGAAGTGCGGTCGTTCACCAGGTCGCCGGTGAATAATACCAGGTCGGGCTTTTCATTTAAAATTTTCTGTACGCCTTTTTCAACCGCTTTTTTATCAGTGAAGCTGCCGGAATGTATATCGCTTATCTGAACAATCTTTAAACCTTTAAACCCGGCAGGGAGGTTATCATATGCAAGTTTCACCCGCTTAACCTGGTAATTGTATTTATTGCTAAAGCCATACAATAATGTTCCAAAAAGAGTTCCGCCTACTGCAATACCCAGCCAGCTAATGAAGGTGGAGCGTGTTATGCCCTCTGCACTTTCAGAAATATCCACCGATGGGTTGCTAAAGAGTTTTCCAATAAGCCACATCATACCTCTTCTTATATCGTCTATCAAAAAGAACATAGAAGCGATCAATTTCGAAAAGAATAAGCCAACCATTATGGCAAATAAATAAGTACGTACCGGCTTTGGCCAGTTGGAATAATTAACATAGGGGAGGATGATCATTAACAACAATACCGATGCAGATAGCACCCAGTAAACTGAATATATGATGATTCGTGCTTTAGGCGAAGCCGAATGAGCCAGCATTTTTACTACCTGAAAAACATAAATGTCCATCAGGGCCATAATCAAGGCTACAATCCATAGAAATCCTGTGTTTCGCATGTTGAATTTTTTAGATATAGACTTACACTACTGTTATTCCCTATCGTCGGGACGTTTTTTTTAACCACGAAGGAAGCTGCTCCGTGGACCTCCGTGCTAC
>CAXTDO010000786.1:0-3286 GCA_964242315.1 uncultured Flavihumibacter sp. | reverse complement strand
AGATAAGGCGGCTCAATTGCGTAAGGCTTCAGACTATGTGTTGCTTCAGTTTGAGAAGGGGCATTTTGAACCCATTGGCGGCTACGAAGAGATAAAAGATTACAAATTCTCACCCATTGAGCTCGAACGCATCAGCATTAACAGTGGCCGGTTAATATCAGGTACCCCTGCACGTGTTAAAGAACAACTCACCAGGCTTGCCGATGATTTTGACATCGACGAGATCATAGTTTCCTGTATGGCATTCTCACATGAAGACAGGAGGCATTCTTTTGAATTACTTGCCGAAGCGTTTGAATTGAAGAGCCATGCTGAAGTGTCGCTGGTGTTACGCTAAACTTAAAACGAGTTTTTGCTATCAGGTATCAGCTTTCAGCTATCAGGAGGAAAGCTTATCAGGTTCTGATCTGCTGATTGCTGACGGCTGATGGCAATTCATACGAAGGAACATGGCGCGATTTAGTGCCAGCCTACAGAGCTAACCGCTGAAAGCCTGAATCTTATTATATTTACCATTAAAATTAATTCTATGATTCCAACAAAAGGGTATGCGGCGCAGGCTGCAACTACACCTCTGGCTCCGTTTGATTTTGAAAGAAGGGATATCGGTCCGCATGATGTTCATATCGGGATTTTGTATTGCGGCGTGTGTCATTCAGACATTCATACTGCCCGCAGTGAATGGCCCGGAACAGTTTATCCGGTGGTGCCCGGCCATGAAATTATCGGCCGTGTTACAGACATCGGTGACCATGTTAACAGCTTCAAGGTAGGAGACCTTGCCGGCGTAGGATGTTTGGTAGATTCCTGCCGTGAATGCGACAACTGCAAAAAAGGACTGGAACAATATTGTAAGGAAGGCAACGTAGGAACTTACAACGGAAAGGAAAGAGGCACCGGTAAAATGACTTATGGCGGTTATTCAAAAGAGATAATAGTACACGAAGATTTTGTATTGCATGTCTCTGATAAGCTACCTATTGAAACGGTAGCACCCTTGCTGTGTGCCGGCATCACCACTTATTCTCCCTTGCGTCACTGGAAGGTGGGTGAAGGTCATAAAGTGGGTATAGTTGGTCTTGGTGGTTTAGGACACATGGCCGTAAAATTTGCAGTAGCCTTCGGTGCCGAAGTAACGATGCTGAGCACTTCTCCCAACAAGGAAAAAGACGCCCGGCGGTTAGGTGCACATAAATTTGCCGTCACAACAGACGAAAGCCAGCTTAAAGAACTGGGCGGTTACTTTGATTTTATTATTGATACCGTTTCCGCAAAGCACGACTACACCATGTACCTGGGCCTCTTAAATACAGATGGCGTAATGATCTGCGTAGGCGCCCCACCCACACCGGCAGAGGTGCAGGTATTCAGTCTGCTAATGAACCGACGCAGTCTGGCCGGCTCAGGCATAGGCGGGTTACCTGAAACCCAGGAAATGCTCGACTATTGCGCAGACAATGGCATCACCTGCGATGTGGAGATGATTAAAATGGATTATATCAACGAAGCTTACGAGCGCATCTTAAAAAGTGACGTGCATTACAGGTTTGTAATTGATATGAGTTCTTTGTAACATTGTCTGAACCGTTGATGGAAGTGATTAAGGGATGGGTGTGATTTTATCATATATATCAGCGAATCATTTCCATCAACGGTTCATACATTTTCCTTTGGTCTGATAAGAGTTGGGGCTAACGCAAAGTTTCCTTAGTTTTGCGCTCCATAATAATAATTTGGTTCGGTAGCTCAGTTGGATAGAGCAACTGCCTTCTAAGCAGTAGGTCATTGGTTCGAATCCAATCCGGATCACGAAAGGCGCATTCAAAATGCGCCATTTTTGTGTAAAACCCGCTCCGGGTTTGGGTTCTGGGAAAATAAGCATTAGTTTAGGCATTTAACAGACAAAACGGCTGTGCTTATATTTGGCGTTTTTTATAGAATCTTAATTGGATTGGATGTGTCAAAGTTGAGGTAGACCGTTCCTTTTCCCCATCCGGTTGGATTTATGATGTCGTTTGACTCGTTATTTTGAATGTATTTGCGACGATTGAAGCACTCGAAATAGGCTTTTAATAAGGTGATATATAGCTCATCATTCTCTTCTATACTTGTCCATGATTCTGTTTTGTTGCTATCAGAACTTATAATTTTATTCTCGTCTTGATGATATCTGACAATCTGCCCATTTTCGATTTTTAATTCTAATTCTCCTTTGATTTTTCTATAAATGCCTTGCTGATGACCGTCATCTTTTATTGTCCATCCATAGTATGTGAGCACCGGGTTGTCTTTCAGTTCTGCCTCAAATTCATAATGAACTTTTAAAAAGCTGTCGTCTTTAAGCAAATATAAAATGTCCTGTTCAAGACTGGATTTCTGATCGCATACATACATTGACAGCAAGTTCTTTTGCAGAGGGAAATTCCTTATCCGTTCTTTGTCAGAATGGCGAATGAAATGTAAGTGTTTTTCATCCTGTACAAAGACCCTGGTTCCATCTTTTTTTTCAAGCCTATTGATAATGTCAATATCCTCCATGCCATAACCTACAAATGACTCGTCAAAGCCATTAACAGAAGCAAAACATTCACTCCTGAAAGATAATTTTCCCCCCACATTCCCATTTGGTATGTCATTTTTGGGCAAAGTAGTTAAAAGCAAATTTTTGTTATTACCACCAAAAACAGAATCAATAAAGTCAACATAGTTTGGTCCTGCAAAATTATCTGCGTCTATCATGCATAGAATGTTACCCGTCGCCAATTTCATAACCAAGTTTTTTGAATGAGACATATTGAAATGAGCAGGCTCGTAAGTTTTGTAATATTTTATCAATCCGGATTTTATGTAGTAGTCTAAGTTATTCTTCGCCCAGTCTTCCATTCCATCCTGCGAGTTATAATCAAGAATCACAAATTCCACATTCGGGCGATGCAGGTTTCCCGTAATATTGAGCCGCGTCGTTTGCTTTAAATGTTTTAGTCGGTTCATACATACTGTGCAGAGAGATATTTTGTCCATAAATATTTCTAATGAAGGGTTTATAGTTTCTTTATTAGTGTCGTGTCATATGTGAATTGTCTATTGTTGGGCTATCAGCCCTCAGCTATTAGCTATCAGGACGAACGCTTATCAGGTTTTGATCTGCTGATACCTGAAGGCTGATAGCTGACAGCAATTGACACGACATATTATGCGTGACACGACATTAGTGTTAAGTTAACTGTGAAGTGACGCATTGGATTGTAAGTGTTTTTTAACCACAAAGGGCACAAAGGAGGAAACA
>CAXTDO010000785.1:0-3290 GCA_964242315.1 uncultured Flavihumibacter sp. | reverse complement strand
AGACTGGGGTAACGCTAAGGCTGATGAAACATTAACTAATAATAACCGGAGCCGTTCTTACGGAATGATCGGCAACGCTTTCCTGGAGATAGATTTTTTAAAGCATTTCACGGCCAGAACAAGCTTTGGCGGAGCAATAAGCAACTATTATAACCAGGATTATACTTATACCCAATACTGGAAAGCCAGTGGTGGCGGAAATCAAAACCTGCAGGAAAGGTCAGGGTTTGCTACCACCGCGCAATGGACAAACAGCCTTGCATACAGAAATGAGTTCGGCAGGCACACCGTATCCGCGCTGGTGGGTAGTGAATCTGTAGAGAACAAGGCAAGACAACTGTTTGCCAATGGCGAGAAATTTCTTACCGATGATTACAACTACCTGATTCTGGGTAATGCAGAAGTAACGCACCTTCCTTCGAGCTCCGCCTCAGAAGATGCTTTGTTCTCATTATTCGGCAGGGTTGATTACAGTTATAACGACAGGTATCTGTTAGGATTCACGATCAGAAGAGACGGCTTTTCTGCCTTCGGCCCTAATAAAAAATACGGCGTATTCCCAGCCCTTGCTCTGGGATGGCGGGTTAGTCAGGAAAACTTCATGAAATCCGTAACATTCATCAACGACCTGAAGATTCGCGGCAGTTACGGTGTCATGGGTAATAAAGAAGGAATCAATCCTACTAACTCTTATACCACCTATTCGCAAAGTCCCCGCTTTTCTTATTATGACATTAATGGAACAGGCAATGCGCTGGTTCAGGGGTTCTACCCGCAGCAAAACGGCAATACTTTCACTTCCTGGGAAAGAAACAAATTGTTTAATATCGGTTTTGACGCAACCATCCTGAAAAATACGGTTGACCTGTCTTTTGAGTATTATAAAAAATCTACCGATGGGCTGCTACGTCCGGTACAGGCGCCTTTTACAGCGGGTGAGGCCAGCTCTCCTTTTGTAAACATAGGCGATGTGCAGAATAAAGGCATTGACATCTCCGCTACCTATCGCGGCCAGGTATCAAAAGAATTCCAGTTCAGTGTAGGAGTGAATTTTACCTCCTATAAAAGCAAGATCGTTTCGCTTCCCGATCCCGGCTATTTTGATGAAGGCATCGTGAGATTCGAAAAAGGCCATCCAATGTCATCGTTCTTTGGCTATAAGATTATTGGTGTCTTTAACGATTCGAACCAGGTTAAAGGAAGCCCTGTTCAGCAGGATGCGGCCCCCGGCCGTTATAAATACCTGGATGCCGATGGTAATGATACTATCAATGCAAATGACCGTATACATTTTGGAGACCCCAATCCAACATTTACCATGGGCGTGAACTTAGGCGCTAAATTCAGGAACTTCGATTTTTTGGCCATCATTTATACTTCCCAGGGCAATGATATTTACAATAGCGGACTGGAATATTTTGGTTCGTATGAAAGAGGTATAAGTAACAAGAGTAAAAGAGTACTCGATGCCTGGACGCCTACACATACCAATACCATGATTAAAAAGAATGAGCTGGGCAGGAATTTTTCCAACTCAGGCGTTACCAACTCAGACTTTATGGAAAACGGTTCCTTTGTAAGATTAAGATCCCTCCAGGTAGGTTACAACCTTCCGGCAGCAAGCCTGAAGAGAGCCGGGATCTCCCGCTTGCGGTTTTATGTTACTGCAGTAAATTTACTTACGATAACAAATTATTCAGGGCTCGACCCTGAGGTATCCGGCACCGGTGTAGGATTCAGGGGGCAGGATGCCGGCGCCTATGTGCAGGAGAAGGGAGTTGCCATCGGACTTAATCTGGGTTTCTAAATTCTTAAGAACATTAAATTGTGATATGATGAACATCTCTAAAAATAAATTACTGATTCTTGCAGGATCTTCGATAGCTATCGTTACGATCTATGCTTGTAAGAGAAGCTTTCTCGAAAGAGATCCTATAGGCCAGATCAGCACCGTTACGGTGAACAATAAAGCTGGTGTAAACGGCTTGCTGATCGGCGCTTATTCCATGCTCGACGGAACAGGCATCAATAACTGGTTTATCAGCACCTCCAATACCAGTGTGTGGAACGCCTGGGCCGGTAGTGTAGCATCTGATGATGCACATAAAGGCGGTGGATTTGGTTCCCAGAACGAAAGAGCCGAACTGGAAGCAAAAACCTATACAGCGCAGAACGCTATTCTTCACGACAGGTGGAGGTTCTGTTATGCAGGCGTTCAAAGGGCCAACGAAGTACTGAGGGGATTGGATAAATTACCTGCCGGACAGTTAACCACCGATGAAGCGCTTCAGATCAGGGCTGAAGCCAGATTTCTCCGCGGCGTATATCACCTGCAGGCAGCCCAGATGTGGCGGAACATTCCTTATGTAGACGAAACCGTAACTTTCAGCGCAGGGAATTATAAGGTAAGCAACAGGCCAGAAGGTGCAGCCTGGGCTAAGCTGGAAGACGATTTCAAATATGCCACAGATAATCTCACGGCTACCAAAACGCAGATAGGAAGGGTAAATAAATGGGCGGCTAAAGCTTTTCTTGCCAAATCATTGATGCAGCATGGAAAAATGACCGATGCAAAGCCCATCCTCGACGACATCATCGCCAATGGCGTTACATCTGCCGGTGTAAAATACAACCTGGAACCGGAATTTTCCCGGTTGTTCAGGGCAAAAACTGAAAATGGACCTGAATCTGTCTTTGCAGTTCAGATGTCTGTAAATGACGGTGGTGAAGGCCGTAACGGTAACGAAGGAGAATCGTTTAATTATCCCGGGGCTATCGGGTCGCAGTCCTTTGGCGGATGGGGCCACCAGCCCTCTTTTAACCTGGCAAACGCATTCAAGACCAGGAACGGGTTGCCCATGTTTGATACGTTTAACGACGTTGACATGACCAATGACATGGCCGTAAAGCCATCCGATCCTTTTACACCCTATACCGGCACCGTTGATGCCCGTCTCGACTGGACAATAGCCAGGAGAGGAATTCCTTTTCACGACTGGGGCCTCGAATCGGAAGAGCCTAACAAACAGGGCGGCCCGTACAGAGGCAAGAAATGGGTATACTGGAAAGAAGAAACCGGTGGAAAAGGATCTGAAGTAATTGATGGATGGCAGTATGCTTCGGGCCTTAATTACAATATGATCCGCTTTGCCGATGTATTGTTATGGTCTGCCGAATGTGAAGTGGAAATCGGCTCCCTTCAAAAAGCTGAAGATCTTGTAAACAGGATACGCAGTAGGGCTGCTAACCCGGCAGGTTTCCTGAAAAAATATATTAAGGATGCTGATCCA
>CAXTDO010000784.1:0-3290 GCA_964242315.1 uncultured Flavihumibacter sp. | reverse complement strand
GACAAATCACAACCATCAACCACCCCCGGCGAAGAACGTGCTTCGCATCGTTCTTTGCCGTCCCCTCCTTGAAAAGGAGGGGAACCAGAACCTCAGATTTTAGATTGTACTCTAAACACTTGTGTCCTAAATGTATCCTTGAAAAGGAGGGGAACCGTTATGCATTTTTAAGTCCTTAACTCAACGACATTGATGGTGAATTGTTAATTAAATGCTTATAATTTTAATTAACAATTCACCATTAACAACTAACAATTATCCTCACTAATTTGCATTCATGAAAACCATCGTATTACTGGCCTTTATGCAAATTATTTATTCCACACACCCTGCGAAAGCTGCTTCAAAAGATACTATAGCAACGCCTCCATCTTCATTTTTTCTTAATGTGGCTTACGGGTCTGACCCTAAGCAGGTTATGGATATTTATCTTCCGGCTAACAGATCCGTTAATTCAACGAAACTAATAGTCATGATTCACGGCGGAAGCTGGTCGGGTGGCGATAAGAACGCGTTCAAACCTTATATCGACTCCATGAGAAATCATTTACCTGATTATGCTTTTGCAAATATTAATTACCGGTTGGTCAGCGCAACACAGAACAAATTTCCTGCACAGGAGAATGATGTAAAGATGGCGCTTTCTTTCATTCTGAATAAAGCGGCCGACTACCACATATCGCATGATGTTGTATTGTTAGGAGCGAGTGCCGGGGCGCACCTGGCTTTGCTGCAGGCGTATAAATATTCAGATCCGGTGAAAGTGAAAGCGGTCGTTTCTTTCTTTGGTCCATCAGACTTTAATTACATGTATGATAACCCGGTATTTCCACAGGTACCGCAGTTGCTGGAGTTATTATTAGGAGGTAATCCAACGAATAATGAAGCGGCTTACCAGCAATCAAGTCCTATCAGTTATGTTACGGAAGAAAGTTGTCCTACGCTCTTATTCCAGGGCGGTAAAGACCCATTGGTAAATCCCAGGCAATCTGAATTGCTGAAAGATAAGCTACAAAAGGAAGGAGTTACTCATCAACTCTTTGTGTATCCAAACGAAGGTCATGGCTGGCATGGCAGTGTGTTAAGTGATTCTTTTGATAAGATAACAAAATTCCTGAAGGAAAATGTGCGTTGAATATTGAAGCCGTCTGAGAAAATTTTTTAACCATGTAAGTTATCTGAACTGTGATTTAATGATTTTATGAAGACTATGATTTGTTTCATAGTCTTCATAAAATCATTAAATCACAGTTCAGATAACTTACATGGTTAGCAGCCATATTACAATGCACACATCATCCTTAACTTCGCCTTATGAAAGTCGCACTTCCCCCGCTAGCAGAACGGCTCCGCCCTACCACACTTGACGAGCTTACCGGACAGGCACATCTCACCGGAAAAGGCAGTATCCTGCGAAGGGCTATCGAACAGGGTAAGGTTCCATCCATGATTTTGTGGGGTCCGCCGGGTGTTGGCAAAACAACCATTGCTAACATTATAGCTCATACGCTCAATGCTCCATTTTATACGTTAAGTGCCATCAGTAGCGGCGTAAAGGAAGTAAGAGAAGTTATAGAAGAAGCAAAGACAAAGGAAAGAGTCATTCTTTTTATCGATGAAATTCATCGCTTCAATAAAGGCCAGCAGGATGCACTGCTGGGAGCAGTGGAAAAAGGCATCATCACTTTAATAGGCGCCACAACAGAAAATCCTTCTTTCGAAGTTAATTCGGCTTTACTATCAAGATGCCAGGTATATGTGTTAAAGCCGTTGGAAGAAGATAACCTGATAGATTTACTAAAGCATGCTATTAAGACTGATCAGCAACTATCTGAACGAACTATTGAATTAAAAGAAACAGCAGCGCTTATCACCATCTCGGGCGGAGATGCACGTAAATTGCTGAACCTGCTGGAGCTTACTACCGACTCGCTTGCCGACCCGGTTATAATAACAAATGAGAAAGTTGTAGAGATAGCACAGCAAAGAATTGCCCTGTATGATAAAAGCGGTGAGCAGCATTACGATATTATTTCAGCCTTTATAAAATCCATCCGTGGCAGCGATCCTAACGGTGCGGTGTACTGGCTGGCAAGAATGATTGAAGGCGGAGAAGATGTTAAGTTCATTGCCAGACGGCTTGTGATCCTTGCCAGTGAAGACATTGGCAATGCCAATCCAACAGCACTGGTGCTGGCAAATGCTGCCTTTGAAGCGGTAAACAAGATCGGTTATCCTGAGGCAAGAATTATTTTATCGCAGTGCACCACTTATCTTGCTGCTTCTTCAAAAAGCAATGCTTCGTATATGGCCATTGACCAGGCACTGGCGGCCGTTCGCAGTAAGGGCGACCTGCCGGTTCCACTGCATATCAGAAATGCCCCTACCAAACTAATGAAGAACATGGGATATAACAAAGGGTACCAGTATTCGCATAGTTACGATAGCAATTTTTCACCACAGGAATACCTTCCAAATGAATTAAGCGGTACTGTATTTTATGAGCCCGGAAAAAATGCAAGGGAAGAAGAGCTCAGGAAGTACCTCAAAAATTTATGGAAAGACAAGTATGGTTATTAACTCATCGGGCAACTTTATCTAATCATTCACTTATCGGCCGGTACAATTGTAATAACTTCAATCATCAATTATTAAACCTGAAACATTTCTTCCCCATACCTCACGCCTCGTACCTCATACCTCTTCTCCTTTGCGTAATTTTTAATTTCAGGAGCCAGTCTCAAAACCTGCTGGCAAATGGAAATTTCGAGGACGAAAATATTTGTACGGAATTTATTAAAGACTGTGCACCTGAAGCCTGGATAGGCAATGCATTCCTTATAAATTATTATTTTAATACCAGCGAGTGGGCCGAAGATGGAAGCCATTTCGTTGGATTAATAGCCGGAAATAACGAGTTCAGCACAAGACGGTCGTTTATCAGAAGCCGCTTGTTATGCGGATTAAGAAAAGGGCATCAGTATAAGCTGGAGTTTTATGTCCGATCAAAACATCCTGTGTATGATAGTGTTGGCGTTTATTTTTCCTCAACTGATTTTTTGTTTGAGAAGAGACCTTACACCCAATTACAGCCTGCTTTAATTTTCAGGGATACCATTGCCACACCCGACCTGGATGACCATCAGTGGAAGAAAATTTCATTCAACTACACCGCAACAGGGCAGGAAATTTTTTTGACCATTGGCAGTTTCAGGAGGCAGGAGCCCAAGTTCAAATTTCCGCCAGACTACAAAGGGAATTATTTTTTATACCTCGATGCTGTTTCCATG
>CAXTDO010000783.1:0-3292 GCA_964242315.1 uncultured Flavihumibacter sp. | reverse complement strand
AAAGTCAAGCGGACGTTGGGCGGATAAGGGCATCATCAACGCAGCTCTGGCTTCCCCGCATCTCTCGCCCATTTACGCGGCTGACGGTACTACCTATTCTTCTGAAACCGAGTTAGCCGCACCTTATAACTGGCCCGGCATCACTAACCCGGTGGCAAACATTACCGAGTACAACAGTGAATACGTTACTACCAATCTTCTTGGAAGCAGTTATGCGGAATATGAGTTCTTCAAAGGATTAAAATACCGCGCTTCCGGTAATGTTAATTTAAATGCCAACCGCCGCAATGCCTATCGTACGTCGGCAATTGTTTTAAACCAGTTGCTGCCGCCGAATACAGCGATTGCCAATGCATTTTCAGACCAGGGAATGAGTTGGCTTTTCAACCAGACACTTGGCTACACCAAAGCATTTAACGGCGTTCATAACCTGGATGTGCTGATTGGTATGGAAGCTTACAAATACAACTACCAGTCCAGCAACGCAAGCGGATCAACTTTTGCTAACGATATTGTTCAAACGCTTAACGCAGCAGGTTTGCCTACCGGCGTTACTTCTTTCAAAACGCAGAACGCTACCAAGTCGTACTTTGCAAGGGTTGGTTACAATTATAAAGAAAAATACCTGTTGAACGCATCAATAAGGAGGGATGGTTCTTCCATTTTCGGGCCCGATAAACGTTGGGGTACTTTCCCGGCGGGATCAATTGGCTGGCGCTTAACGGAAGAATCATTTATGAAAAACATTCCATCCATTTCCGAAGCCAAGCTACGCGTCAGTTATGGTCTTGCCGGTAACAATGCATTCAGTAACGACTATCCATACGTGGCCGCTGTAGGCGCCGATAACTATAGTTTTAACAATAATCTCATTACCGGATTGGCGCCTACTTCTTTAGGCAATGCAAAACTCAGTTGGGAAAAAAGCAACCAGACGGATATTGGTGTAGACCTGGGCCTGTTCAGCGACCGTATATACCTGATAGTTGATTATTACAAACGCAATACTAAAGATTTGCTGCTTTCAGTAAATGTGCCCACACTTACCGGCTTCAGCACAGCCTTTAAGAACATCGGTGAAATGGAAAACAAAGGTTGGGAATTTGGTTTGAACACCCGCAACCTCACCGGTGCTTTTGTATGGAACACGGGCGTAAATATTTCTTTTAATCGTAATAAAGTACTGGCGCTTGGTCCAACAGGCGATGCTATTAAAAGTGCCAGTGGAGTAGGGGAGACAAATATTACTTTAATTGGCCAGCCAATCGGCAGCTTTTACGGTTATAAACAGATCGGCGTTTTTAAAGATGCGGCCGATCTTGCAAGTTACCCTCATGATGCCACTACGCATGCCGGAGATATTAAATACGAAGACGTGAACGGCGATAAGAAGATCAACGCAGATGACCGTACTGTTATCGGTAACAACCAGCCTGATTTCAGCTATGGCATGACCAACACCTTTAGCTTCCATAATTTTGATCTGAATGTATCGCTGCAAGGTGTACAAGGCGGTCATATCTTAAACCTGGGACGCCGCTTCTTCGAAAACGTGGAAGGATCGCAGAACCAGTTAACAACAGTATTAGGCCGGTGGCATTCTCCTGGCGACCCTGGTAACGGCACAGTGCCACGTGCTAACGGAAGCACTACCGGACTTAATAATGCCATCTCATCACGCTGGGTGGAAGATGCTTCTTACCTGCGGATCAACAACATCAGCCTGGGTTATCAGTTGCCGAAAAGATGGATGCAGCAATCAAGATTACAACAGGCAAGGATTTATGTGTCTGTTCAGAATGTTTATACCTGGACAACATACCTGAATTACAATCCCGAAGTAAGTAATTATGAATCGGCTACACCCGTACAAAATAATACAGGAGGTACTTTTGCAGGTTCACCACTTACCGGTGGCGTTGATTATGGAGCTTACCCGCTTGCGAGAACTTACACTGTTGGAATAAACCTTGGCTTTTAATTCAGGCAGTACATTTTGTAAATCCGGAACGATTATCCGGAAGCATCAAAAAATAAATTTATGAAAAGAATAATTTTCAGCTTATTGTTAACAGGAGCGTTGCTGTCTTCCTGTAAAAAAGACTTTCTCGAACTCAGTCCTATATCATCCGTTACCACTGATAATTTTTATAAGAACGCCAATGATATAAAGAATGCCGTAAGCGGCATGTATGCTTCTTTACAACTCGGTGGAGTTTATGCAAGCAGTTATGTTTTTGGAGACATCAGGTCAGACGATACCCAGCCGGTAGCCTCCGGCTCGGTAACCGACCAGGATGAATTCCACCGGTTTTATATCAGAACCACCAATCCTTTTATTCTGGCCCGCTGGAATGATTCTTACCGCGCAGTGTCACGCTGTAACGCAATACTGGACCGCATCGGCGCGATTAGTATGGATGACGCGCTGAAGAACCGTTCGATTGCCGAAGCAAAGTTTATACGCGGACTGATATATTTTAACCTGGTGAGAACTTTTGGTGATGTTCCGCTTGTTGTGAATGAAATCAAGGACCCGGACGCAGGATATGCATTCGGCCGCAATCCTAAAGCAGAGGTATATACGCAGATTGAAAAAGACCTCACTGACGCTTCCGCAGCACTACCGGCCACCTACACAGGTTCGGATGTTGGAAGGGCTACGCAGGGTTCGGCAAAAGCACTGCTAGGAAGGGTGTACCTGACGGAAAAGAAATATACGGATGCGGCTGCTAAGTTTAAAGAAGTAATCAACTCGGCTGTTTATAGCTTACTTCCTGCTTACCCGGATGTATTCAGAGTAAGTAATAAAAATAACAAGGAGTCGGTCTTTGAAGTGCAGTTTAAATCCGGCGGAGTTGGAGAGGGAAATGCATGGCCTAACTCATTTGCTCCCGAAAATTCTGGTAATGCGGTGATACCTTATGGTGGTGATGGTAACAACCAGCCTACCAACGATCTCATCAATTCTTACGAAGCCGGCGATGTGCGTAAAGCTTTTTCCCTGGCTACCTCTTACGTTAACGCAAGCGGACAAACCATACCCTATAATTTTGTAAAGAAGTATTATGATGTGCCTGCCACCAAGAATGATAATGGTAATAACATTTCCGTGATAAGGTATGCCGATGTGATTTTAATGTATGCGGAATGTTTGAATGAAGCAGGTTATCAGCCCGCAGGCGAAGCAATGATGTATCTGAATCAAACACGTAAAAGAGCCGGACTTGCCGATAAAACGGCCGCCGACATTCCCAACCAGCAAAGTTTTCGTCTTGCCATGGAACAGGAA
>CAXTDO010000782.1:0-3300 GCA_964242315.1 uncultured Flavihumibacter sp. | reverse complement strand
TTCCTTCCACCAGTTCATTAAAAATTAAGAAAAGCTGGTAGGGCTTGATGCTGCCTACAGTTAAATCATCATCACCATATTTGGAATCGTTGAAATGAAAGCCGCCCAGTTTTCCTTCCATCAACAACAATGAAACAATCTGTTCGATGTTGGCATTAGGCAGATGATGGCCAAGATCTACCAGCGTATAAGCTTTAGGACCGAGTTTGGTAGCATACAGC
Source organism: uncultured Flavihumibacter sp. (assembly GCA_964242315.1). GTDB lineage: Bacteria > Bacteroidota > Bacteroidia > Chitinophagales > Chitinophagaceae > JADCRZ01. The sequence continues at coordinate 3,079 of CAXTDO010000782.1, read as the reverse complement.
AATGATTGTCCCCAATCACCTACTGTAGTGGAATAGAAATTTGGTTCGAAAGCTTTGTACTCAACGAACACTTTCCAGTTATCAGGTAAGGCAGCATAGATTTCCTGCAAGCCTTCCAGCGTATTCTGAAATGCCTTACGAAAATTTAACTGACCGGGAAAACAGGAGCCGTCAGAAAGCCATACCGTCAGTGACTCGGAACCCAGGTTTACACCATGTTTAATCACTTCAATATTATGTTCTACCGCCTGTTTACGAACCGCTTTATTAACATGCTGTAACGAACCAAATTTATAGCTGTGCTGCTGACCGGGCTGATCCTGAAAAGTATTGGAGTTCATGGCATCAAAGCGTAGTCCTAGCTGTGCGGCCAGCGCTTTTACGGACGCAATATTTTTCGGAATATCCCAGGGAATGTGAAGAGAGATAGCGCCACCGGATTGATTCAGTGAATGAAGCATGCCAATGTCTTCCATCTTTTCTTCCAGACTGCGCGGTTCGCCACCACCTGAAAAGCGGCCAAAGCGCGTACCGCCGGTCCCCAGCGCCCAGCTTGGTATGGCCACCTGGAAATCGATGAGCTTCTGCATCACCTCTTTCAAATCTTTTATGTCGGCTGCACTGTTTTCAAACCTGCGTTTGTGTGCAGCGAGCAGTGATTCGTTGTGAGCTTCAATTTTATATTTTTCTATTTGCATAGTTGAATATTTGGCTGTCAGCCTTCAGCTATCAGCTATCAGGAGAAAGCAATTGTTAACTTTATCAAACTATTATTCCATATAAAAAACTTCGCGTAACGGAACGGCTACCGGCGAATTATCCGGGTTGGTATCCATGATATCTTTCATGTAAGCCCACCACTTTTTCATAACGGCATGGTGTGCCAGCTCTTTTTGTTTTAACGGGTCGGCAACCCTTAACACCCCAATAAGATCATTGGTTTGCTCATCCAAAAAAATTGAATAATCTTCTATGCCGGCGCCTTTAAGTAATTCTTTTAAGTCGGGCCAGATTTCACTGTGCCTTCTTTTATACTCCTCGGATTGTCCGGGAAAAAGTTTCATCTTAAAAGCAACACGCATGGATAATTGTAATATAAGCTTGTAAAATTCAGTCGGTATCTCCTTGTGTCCTTTGTGAGTTTTCCTTTGTGCTCTTTGTGGTAAACAACACCGAAAGTTTAACCACAAAGTACACAAAGGAAAACCCACAAAGGACACAAGGGCTGTTGATATTTTGAATTAACGCACAAACGCCATTGCCACTCCTCCGTCTACATTCAACACGTTGCCGGTTGATTTATTAAGCAATCCTCCTACAAAGGCAAAGCAGGCGTTGGCGATGTCTTCGGGTAATATGATTTCATTTAGTAACGTTCTTTTGGCGTAATAGGCAGGCAACTCCGCTACGGTAACGCCGTAGGCTTTTGCACGGCCTTCCGCCCAGGCGCCGGCCCATATTTTACTATCAGAAATCACCGCATCAGGATTTACAACGTTTACCCTGATCTTATCAGGTCCTAATTCAGCAGCATTCAGCCGGCTGAGATGCAGTTGCGCCGCTTTTGCCGAACCATAGCCGGCATTGTTTGGTCCGGATACCAGCGCGTTCTTACTTACAATATTCAACACATCACCACCAATGTTTTGTTTGCGCATTTCCGCAACGCCTCCCTGCGTAACCAGGAACTGTCCTTTTACAAGTACGTCATACAAAAGATCCCAGTCTTTTTCCGTATGATCCTGGATGGTTTTAGAAATTGATAATCCGGCACAATTCACAACTATATCAACGCCGCCGAAAGCAAGCGCAGCCGTTTCAAAAACATTTTTAATATGTTCTTTTTCGGTAACATCCAGCAAGGCGCTGGTATAGGCGTCTTTGCCATACTGCTTTTTAAACTCCGCATCGGCGCTTTCCAGTCTGCCGGGATCGTTATCATTGATCACTACGCAGGCGCCTTCTTCTACAAACTTTTTTGCGATTGCTTTTCCTATTCCGCCGGCACTTCCCGTTACCATCGCTATCTTTCCCGACAAGGCTTTTGCCTTGGGCATACGTTGCAGCTTGGCTTCTTCCAGCAACTAGTGTTCTATATCAAAAGCTTCCTGACGGGGTAACGATGTATATTCAGAAATAGCTTCAGCGCCTTTCATTACATTGATGGCGTTAATATAAAACTCAGCGGCTACACGTGCCGTTTGCTTATCCTTGGCAAATGTAAACATGCCGATACCAGGATACAGTATCACTACCGGATTGGTATCACGGATAACAGGACTGTTAGGATGTTTATTGGTTTCATAATACTGCCTGTACATCTCCCGGTAAGCTTCAAACGAAGGCGCTAAAGTTTCCTTTAGTTTCGTTACATCTGAAAGATCTTCTTCCGGCTTCAAGTCCAGCACGAGCGGACTTATTTTCGTTCTTAAAAAATGATCGGGACAACTGGTACCCATAGGCGCCAGACGATCCAGGTCGTTGGAATTCATAAATTCAAGCGCCCTGTCATCATCGGTAAAATGCCCCACCATATGCTGTTTGGAAGAACAGAATCCGCGCAGTACGGGAGCTATGGCTGCAGCCTGTTTTAAGCGAATACTTTTTTCAGGCGATTGTATCTTTGCACCACCGAAGATGTTTGGTTTCTTTTTATAATTCTCTTCCAGATATTCCGCGCATTTTTCAATTACCTCCAGCGTATTGATATAGCTGTCGTAAGACGTATCGCCCCAGGTAAACAATCCGTGCGAACCCAGCATGATACCGCGTATCAATGGATTTTCATCCAGGCATTGACGTAATTTCAACCCCAGGTCGAAGCCGGGCCGTTGCCATTCTACCCAGCCTATAGAACCGGTGAAGAGCTCTTCAGTAATACGCTTGCCATCTTTCGACGCTGCGATAGCAATAGCGGCATCAGGATGAAGATGATCTATATGTTTAAAAGGAAGAAAGCCATGAAGCGCCGTATCAATAGAAGGCGCTTTTGAAGCAAGATCATAAATAGTATGGTTGAATAACTCCACCATTTCATCTTCGTATTGAACACCCCGGTAAATATTTTTAAGGCTCCTGA
>CAXTDO010000781.1:0-3302 GCA_964242315.1 uncultured Flavihumibacter sp. | reverse complement strand
GATAAGCCCTGTACCACCAGCGTAACAAAGATCACTACAAAGGCAAGGAACAATATTATATTTCTTTGGGGGAACGCGGTCTTGTCTGCAAGCGTTAATGGTAATGCCATAGCGGTTGCAAGTGAAACTACTCCTCTGGTTCCTGTCCATGCTACTATCAATACATTTTTCCAGGCGTTTTTTTCCATATCATTTCCCGCGTCCTTTTTTGGACGTTTTTTTTTCCAGTCGAACACATGCTGATAGTAAGCCCCGGCAAAAACCCACACGATACGTATTATTATTGTTACGCTACTGATTATTAATCCATAGGCAAGCAGTTGCGAAGTGGAATAACCTTTTAGCGCCCGCAGAATATCGGGTAGCTGTAAGCCGATAAGAATAAAAATAATTCCATTCAACAAAAACACCATCGTATCCCATACGGCGCTTATCTGCATTCTGCCTTGTGATGAAAAAATTTCCGGTGAACGCCAGGTAATAAATAACCCTGCTGTTACAACAGCCAGCACTCCCGATGTATGAAGGTGTTCCGCTAGAATATATGATAAAAAAGGTGCAAGCAGGGTAAGGCTTGTTTCAATAACCGCATTGTTAGTGATTTTTTTATAGGCGAATATAAAAACGTACCCGATTACAAAGCCTATTAGTATGCCACCGGTTGAAACAAGTAAGAACTGCAGGCCGGCCTCCCATAATATAAAGCTGCCGCTGGTTACAGCAGCCACTGCGTAACGGTAGGCAATAAGTGCAGAAGCGTCATTCAGCAGGCTCTCTCCCTCAAGAATGGTAATAACTCTTTTGTTTAATCCAAGCCCTTTTGTAATGCTGGAGGCAGCTACTGCATCGGGTGGCGAAACGATCGCTCCAAGCACAAATGCAAGCGGCCAGCTAAATCCGGGAATGCAGTAATGTGCTGCAATGGCTACTGATGTAGTGGTAAAAAACACAAGCGTGATAGCTAAAGTTGTAATAGGCCTGATTGCCGACCTGAAATCATGCCACGAAGTGTGTGAAGCCGCATCATGCAAAAGAGGAGGAAGAAAAATAAGAAAAACCACGTCCGGATTCATAGCAAGGTCGGGCAGGGAAGGTACAAAACCAATGATCAAACCAATTGCCACTAATAATATCGGATAGGGAATCCTTATCTTATCAGCAATTGCAGACAATCCGATTAATATAGACATTAAAAATATGACTATTTTAAAATTTTCGATCATATGCTAAACTACTACAAATGCTGTTTCTTTTTACCGGCTTATCACAAACGAACATATGCCCCGTTATATATTAAGATCTTTATAAACCATTATACTTTGTTATGATAAACCGTTTACTATGCAATTATCATCAGGCTGATACTATTAACACATATAATTGCCTAAGCATAAACACTTAAAATAATAATTGAATTGGTTTGCCTATCAAAAAGAATCTTAATATATATAGTTATGGTATACATTCGTAGTAGATGAAACCATGTAATAAAAGTCAGTCCTGGAGTAGCGTGACGAAATTTTTGTTATGAATGAGAACAACGTATATCATGAGCCATTATAATAATACGACGTTATAAGCAGCCACATATTACAGATGTTAGGCATGGTAAAACAATTTATCAAAGACAGTGCAATTGCAGATTACTACTAATTGTTTTGCAGCATGACTTAATTGAATTTAAAATGTATGAAAGCTTATTACCCAACCACGTTATTAGAATTGCCATTGCAGATGATCACAAGATATTAAAGGAAGGCCTTCGTACGGTATTGTCTTTTTATAAAGACATTAAAATAATTGCCGAAGCAGATAATGGAAAACATTTGTTAGACATCCTGCTTCAGATGGAGCCCGATGTAATTTTGCTCGATTTACAAATGCCGGTAATGGATGGTATTACCGCATTATCTGAGATAAGAAAGAAATATCCCGGTATTAAAGTTATTATTCTTTCTATGCATAATGATAAGCTGATCATTTCAAAATTATTGAAGATCGGCGCCCACTCCTACCTCCTGAAAGATTCAGATCCTTCTACAATTTATAGTACTATAAAGTCGTGTTATTATGATGTAATGACAAAGAATTAGCATTATGTTAGCTGTAAATGATGTAGGGTTTTCAAACCACGGAGTCAGGGAGGCAGGGAGAGATACTGTGGTTCTCCCTGCCTCCCTGACTCCGTGGTATAATATCTTCTAAGACGAAGCGTCGATCGAAGTTTAACTTAACACTTGTTGGAAGAACAACGTTTGCTAACTCAACATCCAATTCAACCGTAAAGCTTTATATTAGCAGATGAATATCTATTACCGTATCTGCTGCATGTTCATTCTATGTTACACTACCGTAGGATGGTCTCAAAAGCATATACAGCCGGTTTTCAAAGTAATACCTCTTGGCGTAAAGGGCGGTATTGATGAAAGTAATCTATCCGCTTATATGTTAGCGTTAGAAGGAACAGATGCCTATGTTTGCCTGGATGCAGGAACATTAAATTATGGCATTATGAAAGCGTCAAAGCTGTTTAAAGACAGCGCTTCTAATGTTCTGAAAAATTATGTGAAAGCTTATCTGATTTCTCACCCCCACCTGGATCATGTTGCCGGACTTATTATTAACTCCCCTGATGATATTAATAAAAGTATCTACGGTTTGCCATACTGCATTAATGTACTTAAAGAAAAATACTTCACATGGGAAAGCTGGGCTAATTTTGCCGATGATGGCGAGAAGCCTCTTTTAAAAAAGTACCATTATAATATACTTACTGAAGATAAGGAAACCGCCATTGAAAACACCTCACTCAGCGTGTGTGCTTTTGCGCTAAGCCATGGCAACCCTTACCAGAGTACGGCCTTCCTGTTAAAGCATGAAGAAAATTATTTGCTGTATCTTGGCGATACCGGTGCAGACAGCCTTGAAAAAGCCAACAACCTGCAATTGCTTTGGACGGTGATCGGCCCGCTTATCAAAGCAAAAAATCTCAAGGCCATTTTTATCGAAGTCTCTTACCCGGATGAACAGCCTTACAATCAATTGTTCGGACATCTCACTCCTAAACTACTCATGCAGGAAATGAATGCTTTAGGTAAAATTGCCGGAACCGATGCGCTTGTCCAATTACCTGTGGTTATAACGCACATGAAACCATCGGGGTCTCATGAGGCAATTATAAAGAAGCAATTAGTTTCCTTGAACAAGTTGCACCTGAAATGAGTTTTTCCGGAGCAGGGAAAGCCGCTGCAATTCTGATGTGTCTTTTTTCTATTGATTTATAAGGTTAAACGTTGCTTCTC
>CAXTDO010000780.1:0-3302 GCA_964242315.1 uncultured Flavihumibacter sp. | reverse complement strand
TCGTTTACATCTTCTTCTTTAATGGTAACCGATGCTGTACCGGTATTTTCAACAGATGCCACCGGTGTAGATTCCAGGTAGCTAATCATTTCATCATTACTGATTTTTTCAATATCAGCTAATCCATTACCTACGTTTGAAGCCTGTTTGTTCTGATAAAATGTCCAGGCTGCTATAGACATTATTCCGGCTACTAAAGCTGCTACGCCATAACGCAGCATTTTTTTATTAAAATTAAAAGAAATGACAGAAGCCTTCCTTTGGTGTTTAACGGTGTTTAGCAATTCATCTTCCAGACCATCAAAATATCCATCGGGGACTTTGTATACACTCCTAATTTTAAGATTATTTATTACCGGTGAGTATGATTCCAATTCCTGGTTTACATAATCAATAGCATTTACACCTGCTGTAATATTTGACGGAAATTCATCAAAATAATTTTCAGGCAATTTAAATGGAACGGTTTTTTGCAACCCTCCGAGTAAAGGAGACAAAGTTTCCAGTTCATTCTTTCCGGTGAACGCTTCCTCTAATTTAATACGCCCGAGAATTACCGATGGCAATTCTTCAAAATATGCTGCAGGTTGTTTGAAAGTGCTTGCTTTTTTAAGCTGAAGAAGCAGTGGAGACAAAATTTTCAGTTCTTCAACACAAGAACTTTCTTGTAAGTGAATTTTTTGTAGAATAGTAGCTGGTAATTCATCAAAATAATCTGCCGGAACGCTATAAGGAGTCTCTTGTTTAGGATTAGTGATGAAAGAATTTGCTTTCTCTTCCTCTGTTTTTAAAATTCTGCTGATTATTATTTCTGACAGATTATCAAAATATCCTGATGGCACCTGGTAAGGGTTTTCAAGTGGGAGGTCAGCAACAAATTCGCTGATGTTGTTTAATTCGGCCAATATCTGCTTTGAATGTGCCATTGCCTGGTACGACCTGTTTTGTTAATTAAAGTTTAATAATTTATAGCAAAAATCCAACACTGCTGAATAATTTAATTTACTCTTCTCTTAAAATAAATTCTTCTACTTTTTTTACAGCATGATGATAAGAAGCCTTCAAAGCGCCCTGGGAGGTTTGAAGCACCCGGCTCATTGCTTCATAAGGCATGTCATCAAAATATCTTAAATTAAATACAATACGTTGTTTTTCAGGGAGATGTTGGATTGCTAACTGAAGTTTCCATTCAAGTTTGCTGGAATCGAAATACTTGTCCGCCAGAATTTTATTACTTAATCCTGATTCCACATCATTCATCGAAACAGTCGACTTCTTTTTTTGCTGATCCAAGAAGGTGAGGCATTCGTTTGTAGCTATACGGTAAAGCCAGGTATATAACTGCGCGTCTTCACGGAAATTACTTAAACCATTCCATACTCGTATAAAAACATTTTGTAACACGTCATTTGCATCTTCATGACTTACAACTATCCGCCTGATATGCCAGTATAATTTTTCCTGATATTTTTTTATTATGGCTGTAAAACCTCTGTCCTTCGTTAATGGATCGCGAAATTGAATGAGAAGTTCAGTGTCTTGGGTAGTAACAGCCATAAGGTTGCCTGGTTAGTTAGAGGTGGTATAGAAGGTATTTAATTTGTGTAGTTTAATATCAGGCAAAAATTTATAGTTATCATCATAAATCGCAAATATTCAATATTCAACTATCAACAATCGATATTCAATGAAATTCCGATAGGATTTTATCGAAAATGCTTTATTAAGAATTGAATATTGAGCGTTGAATATTGGATATTTTATTAAAATAACGGCATTCATTAAGTACATAGTACTGATTGATAATCACCATTTTTTCCTCGCTATTACTTTCTGAGCCGCTTCTACTATAAACGGTGTGTCGAGACCGTACTTTTTAAGAAGTTCCAAAGGCGGGCCGCTTTCGCCGAATGTATCTTTTGTTCCTATATATTCAATCGGGATGGGAAGATTAACTGCCGCAACCTGTGCTATTGCATCTCCCAGTCCACCTATAATATTATGTTCTTCTACTGTTACAGCACATTTTGTTTTGGAAATGGATCTTAAAATAGCTTCAGCATCCGAAGGTTTTATCGTGTGAATATTAATTATCTCAACCGACAATCCCTGATCTTCCAGCACCCTTCCGGCCTCAATTGCTTTCCATACCATGTGTCCGCAGGCAAAAATAGAAACATCGTTTCCTTCAGAAAAGATCTGGGCTTTGCCAATCTCAAACTTTTGATCGGAAGTTGTAAAAATGGGCCATACAGGTCTCCCAAAGCGCAGGTACACCGGGCCCTGGTATTCTGCAATTGCAATGGTGGCAGCTTTTGTTTGATTATAATCACATGGAACTATTACCGTCATGCCGGGCAACATTTTCATCATGCCAATGTCTTCCAGTATCTGGTGAGTGGCGCCATCTTCTCCTAATGTAAGACCGGCATGGGAAGCACAGATTTTTACATTTTTATTGGAGTAAGCAATAGATTGACGGATCTGATCATATACCCTGCCGGTAGCAAAGTTGGCAAAAGAAGTTGCAAAAGGAATCTTTCCTCCAATGGTCAGGCCGGCAGATATTCCCATCATATTAGCCTCGGCGATACCGCATTGTATAAAACGATCGGGAAACTCTTTAATAAACTGATTCAATTTCATGGAGCCTAAAAGGTCGGCAGTTAAAGCAACTATATTTGAATTTTTCCTTGCAGCTTCTACTATTCCTTCTCCAAATCCACTGCGTGTATCTTTCTGGCCGGTAACCTGAATTTCTTTAAGCATGGAATTTTGCCGGTTATTTGTTTTAAATAAGCTATCAGCCATCAGCTATCAAAAGGAAAGCTTATCAGATTTTGATCTGCTGATACCTGACGGCTGATAGCTGACAGCAATTGACACGACACTGGCAACAGCATTACTTTGCCGTTAATTCAATTCTGATTTACGCGTATTATAAAATTTTTCATCCGCTTTAATATGTTGTTCCCATTTCCAGGCTGAGGCCATCATTTCTTCCAATGAATATTTGGGTTGCCAGCCAAGCCGGGTTTTAGCGTAATCATTATTGGCATAAATAGCGATAACATCACCCGGGCGGCGAGGACCTATAATATAATTAAGTTTTACTCCGCTGACTTTTTCAAATGCTTTGATTACCTGCAGAACAGACACTCCGTCACCAGTTCCCAAATTGAACACTTCTGTTTTTTTATCAGAAGTATTGTCAATAAGATATTGAATGGCAAGTGTATGTGCATGGGCTATATCACAAACATGAATATAATCCCGAACACAGGAACCGTCAACAGTGGGGT
>CAXTDO010000779.1:0-3315 GCA_964242315.1 uncultured Flavihumibacter sp. | reverse complement strand
CACCGATCACCAGATATTTCAACGCTACCATAAGTATAAGATCAGGCAGGCTTATAATAAGAATAAGGCCATTACGCTTCGCACCCTGCGCGACTTACAGCCGGGAGATTATGTTACCCATATCGATCATGGACTGGGAGTATACAGCGGCCTGCAAAAGATTGAAGTGAACGGGCGCTTACAGGAAGCCGTTAGGATAATATATAAAGACAATGATATTTTATATGTAAACATCAATTCACTTCATAAAATATCAAAGTATACCGGCAAGGAAGGAAGCGTACCGAAGATCAACAAGATCGGCAGTGATGTATGGAACAAGCTGAAAGAAAAAACGAAAACAAAAGTCAAGGAGATCGCTTTTGATCTTATTAAGCTGTATGCCCAGCGTAAGGCACAGCATGGCTTCGCGCATTCACCTGATAACTATATGCAGACGGAGCTGGAAGCATCTTTTATTTATGAAGATACTCCCGATCAAAGCAAAGCTACTGCAGATGTAAAAAAAGATATGGAGTCTGCCTCACCGATGGACAGGCTGGTATGCGGTGATGTAGGATTTGGTAAAACAGAAGTTGCCATCCGTGCAGCTTTTAAAAGTTGTTGCGATGGCAAACAGGCTGCCGTGCTGGTGCCTACCACCATCCTTGCTTTTCAACATTACAAAACTTTTAGCGAGCGCCTTAAAGATTTTCCGGTAACGGTAGATTATGTGAACCGGTTTAAGTCGGCCAAAGAAAAGAAAGAAACACTACTAAAGTTAGAGCAGGGAAAGATTGACATCATAATAGGCACGCATTCTTTATTGGGAAAAGAAGTAAAGTTTAAAAACTTGGGGCTGATGGTAATTGATGAGGAACAGAAGTTTGGCGTTGCTGCCAAAGAAAAACTGAAAACCATCCGCACCAATGTTGACTGTCTTACCCTAACGGCTACACCTATCCCACGTACATTACAGTTTTCACTAATGGGCGCCAGGGATCTGAGCATTATAAATACACCTCCACCAAACCGGCAACCCATTCAGACGGAGGTTCAGGTGTTCAACCAGGATACCATCCGTGATGCTGTTTATTATGAGATAGAAAGAGGGGGGCAGGTATTTTTTATTCATAACCGGGTATCGGGATTGGCAGAGATGGCGGCATTGATCCAGGCATTATGTCCTGATATAAGCATTGGCTATGCTCATGGCCAGCTCGAAGGCCACGAGCTGGAAGAACGGATCCTTGATTTTATCGACAGAAAATATGATGTGCTCGTTTGTACAAATATAGTGGAGAGTGGCGTGGATATTCCCAACGTTAATACCATCATCGTTAACAATGCGCACCAGTTTGGCTTAAGCGACCTTCACCAGTTGAGGGGTCGTGTGGGCAGAAGCAACAAAAAAGCGTTTTGCTATTTACTGGGACCTCCGTTAAGTACCCTGCCTAACGACTCCCGCAAAAGGCTGCAAACTTTGGAACAGCATAGTGATCTGGGCAGCGGTTTCCAGATTGCGATGAGAGACCTCGACATCCGTGGCGCCGGTAATATGCTGGGAGGTGAGCAAAGCGGGTTTATGGCGGAAATTGGTTTTGAGATGTATCAGAAAATATTGGATGAAGCAATCAAAGAGTTGAAACGCACCGAATTCCGAAACCTGTTTAAAGAAGAAATAAATCGCCAGGAAGATTTTGTGCAGGATTGTACAATAGATACCGACCTGGAAATTTTAATTCCTGATAAGTATGTGGAAAGTATTACGGAGCGATTGTCTCTTTACACAAGACTTGATAACTGTGATAGTGAAGAAGAATTGCAAGTTTTTCATAAAGACATGATTGACAGGTTCGGTAATATTCCGCAGCAGGTAGAAGACTTGTTTACAACCGTGCGTTGCCGTAAGATTGCCGTGGAACTTGGTTTTGAAAAAATGGTATTGAAAGATGATACGTTGCGCTGTTACTTCATAAATAAACCCGACTCGCCTTACTTCGAATCAAATATCTTCCATTCCATATTAAAATACATTCAAACTCAGACTAACAAAGCTAAGTTGAAACAGACCGGAAAAAATTTTTTACTGATAGTAGAAGATGTGCAAGGTATGGAAAGCCTTCACCGGTTTTTGCAGCAAATGCAGCGTAGCTTGGCAGTTAAGCCGGTTGGACAGCTATAACCCTCTGCCATTTATCCTTCTCCTCTTAAAAAACGATAAATAATTATTACATTCATATTAAATTATTACGATATGGAACAACAGAAGTTTCCTAACAATGTAACGGGCAGTACTTCAACAACGTATACTCCAACCAGCGACGAAAGAACTATGGCAATTCTTGCACATGCGCTGACATTTGTCGCTCAATTCCTTGCTCCGTTGATCATCTATCTTATCAAAAAAGACGAGTCTAAATTTGTTGCAGACCAGGCAAAGGAATCTTTAAACTTCCAGATAACCGTTTTTCTTGTTTGTGTGGCTTTAGTTATTACGGTGATTGGAATATTTGTATTATGGATAGTTGGCATTGCCGCAGCTATTTTAGTGATTCTTGCTTCTATTAAGGCAAGTGAGGGTAAGTTATATCGCTATCCTTTGACTATAAGGTTTATAAAATAGCAATACAGAAGTTTGAAGTTGTTAAAATGTTGGGTGGGAAGGGAGGATAACTATAAACTTTTCTCCATTATATAATGTGGAATGGTGAGTTCAGCAAATTCATCACCGGTTACTTTATATCCAAGCCTTTCATAAAATCCAAGTGCAGTTTTCCGGGCATGCATGGTAAGTCTTTTATAACCACGATCACGTGCGATATTCTCAGCAAATGTCATTAAAGCCCTGCCGATGCCTTTCCCCTGTAACTTGTTTATTACGGCCATCTGGCGTAAGCGGCAATGTTTCTCTCCTTCCTGCACCAGCATGCAACATCCCAGCATTTTTTCTTCTTCGAAAGCACCTATAAGTATTTCATTTTTTTCTACTGCCAACTCTTCTTCGGAAAATGTAAGCCCGAGCGGTTTACGCAAAATTTCCATTCGCAAATTTACCATTTGCCGGTACTCTTTGCTGCCATGATCAATTATTTTTAATGCCATGCATTTGGATTTTGGAATTTATAGAAATCTAATTTACAAAATATCGCAAACACTTAAGATAAATACTTCGGTGATTGAAGTGACTTACTTATGATGCAATATGCATTCTGATAAAGCTGAAGCCGGCGGCTGACAGCACATGAATCATGCATAATAAACATCTTACCGGTTGTTTTTTCTTGTTTTTATGCGTCTATCTATATTGAAGAGAACATACCTGTTCCTGATTGC
>CAXTDO010000778.1:0-3322 GCA_964242315.1 uncultured Flavihumibacter sp. | reverse complement strand
GCGTCCTCTGTGTATCCTCTTCCTTATCTCTGGCTTTTCCTCTGTGGTTAAAAAACTATCCGGATGGCTGGACAGATGATACGTCTATTTACGATTAACTTAACACCAGATACTGGCTACTTCCTCACTTCTTACCAAGGGGAAGCTGAATGCCTGCAGAAGTCAAAGCTTCATAAATTTCAAGCATTACTGTACTTTTAACGGAACCGGCAACAGAAAGATCAGGCACCCAAAACATGATTCGTACAGTTACAGTTTCATTGGTGAAAGCCTGTAAAATAATAACCGGAATGGGTGGTTGCAGGATGCGGTTGTTTTTTGCAAGTGTTTCCTGTATCAGGGTATTGGCCATGCGGATGTCTGCGTCATAGGGTAAGCCAATTATAAATTCCACCCGCTTGCTTCGGTCCTGCATCGTCCAGTTGATAAGGTGTTGCGACAGGAGGTCGCCATTTGGAATGATGATGTCTGCACCTTCACTGCTTTTAATTTTACTTGACCTTACGCCAATTTCCTGTACGATGCCGGCTTTATTGCCGATCTCGATCTGGTCGCCTATTTGTATGGGACGCTCAAACGCAATGATCACTCCGGAGACAAGGTTGTTCACTATGTTTTGAAGTCCGAAGCCGATGCCCACGCCAAGTGCACCAAGCATCAGCGAAAGCCGGTCTACCGGAATGCCTGCAGCGGCTACAGCAATTAAAAAGCCCAGTGACCATACTCCCAGCCGTACCAGCAGCATGACAGAACCCACACCATTTCGTTTCTTATCTTTATTACTGTGTTCATATGCAAAAAAGAAATTGATAGATTTCGAAATAAAGGAAGAAAGCCAGATGATAAAAACAAATACAACAACGTTTTGAAATGTAAACGTCATATTGCCGATTGACCTTGGCATGGTAAAAAAGTGACCGGCCACCTGTGTCATCAAATCATAAAAGGTAAAGTTGCGTATAAGTGCGATACCCCATACGATCATAGCCAGTATCCACAATATTTTCCTGAAACGGTTCTGCAGTTGGTTATAATTTATAAAGTGTGAAAAACGGCTTTCATGGTGGGCCTCAGATTGCAGATAGATAGCTTCCAGTACCATGGTGCAGAATATTTTCAGGGATATGCCGAGCATAAGGCACTGCACCGCACTAATGCCAAATATTTTTGCCAGGATGAGGTGGCCGCTCAGGTTGAATGCTACTGAAGCCAGCGCCTGCGTCATAGTAAAAATGATCAATGGTTTTGACACAGTAGATTCACCGATCTTTACAAAATAGCCTTTTCTGTTTAGTACCAGCAACACACAAAGCACCGTTAGTACAATGCCGGCAATGAATAGTCCCCAGCGCTCACCATACGCGGCTTCCAGCAGGACATCGTCGAGCGCATAATACAGCCATAGTATGCAAAGCAGTATCCAGGCTGCCTTAGAGGGCTTTGTTAGAAACGGGAAGATCAGCATAAAAAGTGTCGCATGCCGGAACAACTCATTGGCATGCAGGTACGACATTGTCGGGTTGGCAAAGAATAACGGCGCATAGGTAAAATATCCCAGCATGCAACCGATCAGTACGCTTCGTGGTAACACATACACAGGTGCTAAAATAGCGGAAGCATTATCCAATTTTTTTATCCGGCGCAGGTTCAGCATGCACCATACCGTAATGAAAATAAATAACAGCACGGTGTAGGTAAAAACATTCCATTTGCCGTTCAGGTAAATACTGATGATCCGGTAGGAACGCTGCAACGCCGTTGTGGTAATTTGAAGTAAAGATTGGTGATAGTCATTCTTATCTGCGCTGAATAATGGCGGTTCCTCCTGTTGCCACATGTTTAGCTTTAAAGCGGTAGACAAGTAACCCATATCCGACATGATATCATTTGCCTGCAACAAATTAATAGAAACCCTGTTTCTCAATAACAGCACCTTGATCAGCACGGAACGCTGCAGCGAATCAAGGCTCAGCCCTTCAGTATGCAGGTCTTTCATCTGTTCGGCAAGGGCCGTGTCAGGAACCTCCAGGTGCAACGCCGTATCATTAATAATTTTTTTTACTTCTGCGTTACTTTTAATTAACTGGGTGTTGTAAATGGATAACGATTTTTGGTAAGCGGTAAGCTTATCTGATAGCTCACCCAACAAAATGGTGCCGCTGTTGAGGCTGCGCAGGTTCATCTGCCGGCCCCGTACTTCAAGCCTGGTTTTAAAGCCTTTGATGCTTCTTTCGATGGCCGGCATGTCAGCGGCGATAGGGGCCATGTTGAATTTGCGACGTATCTGGAATGTGTTTCGGTCAATAATAAAAGTGTACGATGCTACCTTTGATACCAGCGAAGGGATCAGCGTATCTATAGCAACCGGAGCTTCGTGGTGCAGAATAGCAGCGCTATCGGTTTGTGCTGATACCGACTGTAGTAAAAACAGCATGCCAGTTATGAATGCCAACAGTTGCAGGATAATTTTTCTAAAAGCCATGAAATTTCGTATCATCTGATTAATAAGTAAACGATCACTATACAATTAAAGTACGCAACCCGGGCGTTATATTGCGGATGAAAAGTATTCACCTGATAAAATACTCGAATTATTGAAGTCGCTGTTATGATAAACCAAATCCGAACACATTATTCCTAAAAGTTGAAGATAGGTTCGATAGTGTTTAATGTATTGAGGTATAAACAGTGAAGGTAACACAAACCGGAAGTTTTATATTAAACATGATACACAACCGGTGTTTTCAATTTATTATCACGTTGTCATTTTTTAGCGGCCCATAAAATGGCGTTTTTAAATAATGTAGTATAAGCTTTATTTTGAAAAAGCCAGGGGCCGTGTCCCATAAAGATATAGACATTACGGGCACGTAAAGTCGGATTTATCCAGACCACAGGATGATCACCCATTTTTATATTGCTATCGGGCTGATATGTTGATTCATTTACGTGTGCCAGTACATGAACTCCAGGTCTGGGAGTTTGGTTATAAGTATACCACTCTTCTTTTTCTATTTTAAAGATAGAAGGAACGCCCTTCATTACAGGGTGCACACTATCTTCAACCACTACAGTTGCATCGGCAAAATCGGCCACATAATTCTTGAATCGAATGCCACCCATGAATGCAGAAAACCATTGCCAGAGAGGATAGCCGTCAAACTCTCCCAAAAGTGTAGCATGATGAAGACCAATCCAGCCACCTTTACCCTCTTCAATATATTTTTGAAACGCCATGACAGCAGTTGGTGTCCAATTGTAGGGTGGGTAGTCCAGTTGTATGAAAAGACGAAAGTGGCTTAAGTAATTATCTGTGATACTG
>CAXTDO010000777.1:0-3351 GCA_964242315.1 uncultured Flavihumibacter sp. | reverse complement strand
CTTTTAAGCTAAATTTTGGAAACGGGTAATCCATTACCGAAGCGCGATCTTTGATGCTTGCCGCAAAATTGTGATAGAACCCAAGCGTATGTCCTATCTCGTGAGCAGAGAGTTGTCGTATCCTCGCAATGGCCATCTCTTCCATTTTCTTGTTAACCGGTTTACCGTCTTCATAAGGCTGTAACAGGCCTTCAGCTATCAGATAATCCTGGCGGTGCCTGTCTGAACCAAGCGTAACAACTCCTTTTATAATTTCGCCGGTGCGCGGATCAATATAGGATGATCCGTAAGAAAAAGCACGCGGCGAGCCCGAGCGGTTCACCCAGTTGACCACGTTGTAACGGATATCCATAGGGTCTGCACCTTCAGGAAGCTCCTTTACTATGAAGGCGTTCTTGTAACCTGCGGCTTCAAATGCCTGGTTCCACCAGGAGCCACCTTCAATCAGCGCTTTTTTTATCTGGGGTGGAGCGCCACGGTCTACATAATATACAATCGGTTCTACCGGTTCGCTCATAGCAGCTTTAGGATCTTTCTTTTCCAGGCGATGACGCCGGGAATAGCGTTTTACGATCGGTTCATACATAGAGCTGGAAAAATCCATATAACTGAAAACGTTTAATCCCGAGCGTGGATCGAATTTTCTTGGTTTGTAATTGCTGTCGGGTAATTCAATGAACGACTGGTGCATGCGTACGGTTACTGCGTTTGGGTCAGGCGCAATGCCGGCACCGCCACCTTCACCTCTTCCGCCGCCGGAAGCGCCACCCGTGAAAGTAATCATCGCTTCAAATTCTGTGTTTTTGGGAAAGTTCCTGGTGTTATCTATGTAGATGGCGGAACGCGATTCATCGAAGCGATAAGGGGCGGTTGCTCCGCCTGCCGGGGCGCCGGTGGTTCTGCGTCCGGTCATTCCTGCTCCGGGGCCCTGGAAGCTGCGGGCACCGATCCTATCGCCGATCTTCTCACTGTCACGGATCAAAAAACTGGTGATGTCTATCAGGAGGTTACCATCTTCAATGGCTACCGGTATAAAACCCATGATCACCGATTTAGCGAAAGCATTTTCCACGGAAGTTTTCTCATCGGCGTTTCCGGCAACGGACCGGTAGTTATAGTTAGGCTCTATCAGCATCACCTTCGGTCCTACCTTAACGAACTTTGCAATGGCCGATGAAGCGTTTCCTCCACGTTCTATGCCATTGCCTATCCCGGTAGTAAGCGAAGTGAAATAAAGGATCTCTTTATCAAGCTGGTCTTTTTTAATTTCAAGAAGAATGCGGCCTGTCTTCTCCTCATAATAAAAATTAAAAAAGCCTTCGTATTTTTTAAAGCCTTCCACTACGGTGGCGATGTTGGTAGCGGCGGCTCTTGTGCCTCCTGCCCTGGCGGCTGGTTCGGAAGCGGTTCTGGTTTGTGCGTTGGTAAGGTGGCCAGTGGTAAGTAGTGCAATGACTAAGGCTAAAACTCTCATATTGTCAATGATTGGTTTATGATTGAATCAATATGGAAGCAATAATTGAATTATAATATTACCGAAATATTTTCATAAGTCGCTTTGGTGAAAGAAATTTAACCACGGAGGAAGAGCCGAGGTAGCACGGAGGGCCACGGAGGAAACTTCTCTGTGGCTCTCCGTGCTACCTCGGCTCTTCCTCCGTGGTTAAAAAAACATTGGCAAGTTATCACTTCTTCTGCTGAGACAGGAAAGTAACAAGAGAAGCAAACTCCTCAAAAGACAAAGCATTGGCAAGCCCCGCAGGCATCATGGAGTTTTCCAGTTCCTTGCGTGTAAGGATATCGCTGGTTTTAACAGTAAATACCTGTCCTGCAATATTTCTCATCACTACTTTATCTGACGATTCCTCGGAAACAAAACCCATATAGCTTTTGTTCCCTTTGGCAGTGATCAGCACGGTTGCAAATCCCTGCGAGATACTGGCATTGGGTTTCAGGATCGATTCGGCAATACGTTCCTTGTTCATGATAGAGCCTATCTGTCCCATGTAAGGGCCTTTCAATGGTTCACCCTTTTTAATACTGTGGCAGGCTACGCAACCCTGTTGTGTAAACAGCGCCTTGCCTTTAATCGTATCGCCCTTGATGTTGGCTATGGCCAGCATCACATCTTCGATAGAGGATTCACCTATCTGGCCTTTCTTGTTTTTAATTTTTTCAAAGTCAACCTTAACTTCTTCTTTAGCAACCTGCCTGGCTTCACCGCCGAACTCTGTAATTCCCATGTAGAGTCTTCCATTAAGGTCGGCATAAAATTGTTTATCAGAATCGTTTGACTTAGCCCATTCGGCCATTAAAAATTGTTTGATCTTTGCAGAGGCTTCCCAATCGGTGGCCCTGTAATAGGCGCCTTTAAGAACGGGCCTGGTGCTCCACCAGGTGCTGCCATCGTAAGGCACTTCTTTTTGGTAAAGCCTGGAAAGCGTAGTAATGATCTGTTTCTTGACATTAGCATCAGAAGACTTCTGATAAGCTGCGATCATGCCATCCACAGCTTTAGCATCGTGCATATAACGTAAAGCCCATAATGCAATGGTAGAATTTTCTGTTCCGATAGCATTCACACAGGCATCTACAGCATTTAATGCAACCAGCGAACGTACGGCAATATGTGCCGGGATGATGGCGGAGTTCGGGGTAGCATGCGGACCTTCATTTTCTTTAGAAGGCGCTACAAAAGAGGGCGGAACTTTTACTGCAAGCAAAGCAGGAATACCCTCCATCCGGCCAAGACGTCCGAGTCCGACAGTAGCTGCCAGTTGAACCCTGGGATCAGCGTCTTTCATTCCGTCGAGAAAAGGTTTCAGAGGTACGTTTTTAACAGCGGTTTTGCGGTCGCTCAGCGCTTTTAATGCGTATTCCCTTACAACATTTTCTTCGGTTAGCTTTACCAGGTTGTCGGTTGCTTTATCACCTGCAGATTGTGCGTAAGCAAATATGCCTGCCACTCTTCCATACAGCGGTGCGCTTTTGTCGGCCGCAAGTTTCAAGGCCGTAGCGGCTGCCTGCGGCCGGGTGATCAGTTCCTGCTGTGCATGCAGGCGGGCCACTTCGCCCTCAGATTTTAATATAGCGATAAGGTCGTTGATGGAAGCTTTTTTAAGATTGGGAAATGATTTATACTTCCATTCCTTTGGCACTACTCTTACCACATATCCTTTAGCCGGATTGCCGGAATAACCGGCGCCATCCCATGCCGAAAGAAACATCCGGCCCGAGCCATCCACATCCACATCGGTAATCTGGGGAAGCTTTTTAAGTTCTTCATCTTTTTGTGTATAGCTCGGACCATCATGGGTAACACGGTGAATGTACAACTTGCTTCTTCCCCAA
>CAXTDO010000776.1:660-3361 GCA_964242315.1 uncultured Flavihumibacter sp. | reverse complement strand
ATTGTTGCAAGATTAAAGGAAGTGGCCGCTGCATTTTTACAAACCACCGCCTCATCTATTGAACTGCGCAATGAGTATATTTGGATGGATGGATCGCAAACTGATATCACCTGGGAAAAACTGGTGATGATGGCTTATGTACAACGCGTAAGCTTATCCGAGAACGCACATTATGCCACCCCGGAAATTAATTTTGATCACACGAAAGAGAAAGGCCATCCCTTTTCCTATCATGTGTTTGGCACAGCTATTACTGTGGTAACAGTGGACTGCCTCAGGGGCATCTACACTTTTGATGCCGTACATATTGTGCATGATATCGGTTCGGGAATGAATCCTTCTATTGATAAGGGTCAGGTTGAAGGCGGACTGGTGCAGGGCATCGGCTGGATGACGCTGGAAGAACTGGTGTACGATAAAGAAGGGAGACTCCGTTCCAACTCGCTATCTACTTATAAGGTTCCGGATATTTACGGTGTTCCCGAAAACATCAACATTCATTTCCTTGAAAATGACAAGCCTAACTCCGCTGCTTTGCGTTCCAAGGCTGTGGGAGAGCCGCCGTTAATGTATGGGATCGGTACTTTCTTTGCACTGCGTAATGCCATTAAAGCTTTTAATCCATCGGCCGGTTGCTCTTTTTCAGCTCCCATGACACCTGAGAAAGTGCTGCTATCTTTGTATGAAAATCTTCAGAAAGAAGCGACACAAAATACCAATCCGATGTCAATCACCAACCAGGACATGAAAGATGCCATCCTGCCTTAACACTGTTTCATGAAGAGCCTTGCCACCTGGAAGCTTATTCTGTTGAGTTTAAACCAGGATATTCCAGTTATGCTACTGTATGTTGTAGAAAGCTCAGGAAGCAGTCCCGGGCGCCAGGGATTTAGTATGGCGGTGAATGCGCATGCAGCAATGGAAGGCTCTATGGGCGGCGGTATCATGGAGCACAAATTTGTAGAGATGGCCAGAGCAAAACTTGCAGCTCAGGTTGCTGAGGCATCCATTCACAAACAAATACATAATAAAACTGCGGCTACCCACCAAAGTGGTATGATCTGTTCGGGAGAACAAACGATTCTTCTATACGCTGTTCAAAGAAAAGGGACAACTTCTGTTGATGCAATCGTAAACTGCCTGAAAGAAAATAAAATAGGTCTGCTGCGGCTTTCGCCAGGCGGTATTGAATTTGAAGCCGGTGCAACCGGCAATGTACAAACGGTTTTTTCGCTAACCTCACTCAATCATTGGTGGTACAGCGAAAGGATCGGTTATGTGAACCATTTGTTTATCATTGGCGCCGGTCACTGTGCGCTGGCGCTCTCGCGTATCATGTGCCAGATGGGTTTTTATATCCACCTTTACGATGACAGAAAGGATTTAAAAACAATGGAGGAGAACGAGTTTGTTCAGGAGAAAAAAATGCTGGCAGATTATGAGCAACTGGCAGATTTGATTGATAGTGGCAGTGAAAACTACGTCGTTATCATGACCTTTGGTTACAGAACGGATGCTGTTGCATTGCGTGCTTTAATCAACAAAAACTTTAAATATCTCGGATTACTGGGCAGCAGAGCTAAAACCAGGAAGATGTTGGATGATATGTTGACTGAAGGATTTGATGCAGCTATGCTGGCACGAATTCATGCACCGGTGGGTATCCCTATCAAGAGCCAGACGCCTGAAGAAGTGGCGGTTAGTATTGCTGCGGAAATTATAATGACAAAAAATTTGAACTGTGATTAATTGATTTTATGATGGACTATGAACTTATCATAGTCCATCATAAAATCAATTAATCACAGTTGAATTTTTTTTACTTCACAGCCACGTCATATTTCGTCACGCCTGGCACGGCAACGGCATACCAGCCATCAGCATTAGGCATTACGGGGGGAGGCGCATCAAAAGCATACACTTTAGGATGCAGGTCTATACCAGAGGTGATCGCCTTATCCCAATCCATGCGCTGGCCTGAGTAAGTAGCCATGCGGCCTAATATGGAAGTCATGGTACTTTTGGCGCCACGTTCGGCATCCCAAAATTTATAATCACCTTTTGCAATGGCTGCAAAAAGTTCGTCATGCTCATTTTGGTAAGGCTGGTTTTCCAGCTTCTTATCAAACTGGTAAATCACTTTGCCTTTGTGATCGGTGATGCGGGCATCGTTGAAGAATATCTTTCCTTTGGTTCCGGCAACATATTCATCCACCTTTGCCATGGTGCCTTTCTGGTGGCGACACTGACTGTTTAGTATGGCTCCGTTAGCATATTGAAATTCTACGAAGTGGTGATCAAAAATTTCACCATACTCCTTACCTTTTCTAACCTCACGGCCACCCATACCCTGAGCGACAGTTGGATAGCTATCCAATGCCCAGTTGATTACATCCAGGTTATGAATGTGCTGTTCGGTGATATGATCGCCGCAAAGCCATACAAAATAATACCAGTTGCGGAGCTGGTATTCCATTTCGGTTTGTCCGGGCTTTTTTGGGTTTACCCAAACACCGTCGTTATTCCACCAGGCCTGTGCTGAAGTAATTTCACCGATCGCGCCATCCTGTAATCTTTTCATGATCTCGCGGTAAGAGGTCTGGTAACGGCGTTGCAGGCCGACCACCACATTGAGTTTTTTCTTCTTAGCTTCCTGGGCCACTTCCAGCACTTTTTGAATGCCGGCGGGATCAGTAGCGAC
>CAXTDO010000776.1:0-650 GCA_964242315.1 uncultured Flavihumibacter sp. | reverse complement strand
ACCGGCTTCTCCATAAACACATGCTTGTTTTGACGGATGGCTTCTTCAAAATGAATGGGGCGGAATCCCGGAGGCGTTGCCAGGATCACCACGTCGGCTAAGGCTATGGCTTTTTTATAAGCGTCGAAACCAACAAATTTATTCTCCTCCTTTACATTAAGGCGTTTATCAAGTCCGCTTTCCTTAAGTGCTTCGCCAATATTTTTATAGGCGCTGTCGAGCCGATCCTGAAAGGCATCAGCCATAGCTACCAGTTGTACGTTTTGTTTGGTACTTAGTGCCTGTGTGGCAGCGCCGGTACCGCGGCCGCCGCAGCCAACGATGGCAATTTTAATTACATCATCGGCTCCTGAAAAATAATTGGCCTGCGAAATAATGGGCAATGCCATTATGCCACCTGCCAACAGGGAGGTTTGTTTTACAAAATCTCTCCTGGATTGGGCATTTTTGTTATTGTCGTTCATGGTGCTTTTTTTATATGACTGCTAATAGTTTTCAAAATGTTTTTTAAGCCGGTAATCTTAATTAAAGTATTTTTCAAGATACTCGGCAAAGAAGGAATCTATCTCTTCCGCCGGGGGCTTTTTATCAGGCTTTACAATCCTGAAACCGATAAAAGGCGCGTCAGCATTCCACCACCTGCTTCTTGG
>CAXTDO010000775.1:0-3363 GCA_964242315.1 uncultured Flavihumibacter sp. | reverse complement strand
TCGTTGGGGAAAATTAATGTATACAACGAATGTTTTATATGAAGGGTGGGATGGAACCGTGCGAGGTGTACGGCAATTAAGCGGCGCATATGTCTGGATGGTCGAGGGTACGACCATATTGGGGGAAGTGATTTCCAAAAAGGGGAGTTTTGTTCTGATAAGGTAAACGTCATCACTAAGCCAGATCGCTTATATTCAGGAGATAATGTATCAGAATAATAATAAAATTTTATTTATTTTCATGATGCAGTTTTTTTAAGAGTAATTCTTTCCTGCTTCTTGATACATCAATGCTTGAACTATCACTCATAATTAAATACCCACCATCGCCTCTTACATATTTGTCCACTTCATTAATGTTTACAATAAAGGAATGATGCACTCTCATAAAAGCAAAATCTTCCAATAATTCTTCTATCTCTTTTAAAGTTTTTGAAGCTGTTATTTTTTCTTTAGTGCTTAGAGAAAAGATGGTGTAATTGCTGCTGGATGCACAACTAACAATCGAATTTACAGAAATCATCCGTAGTCCTTCCATAGTTGGTATTGCAATTTTGTTTACAGGTATAGTTGGATGCGTTAATTTATGCAGCAGCATTTCTATTTGTTGAGGAACTGTGTCATTAGATTTGTGTATTACTTTTTGTACAGCCGCCTGCAGTTCATCACTGTCAACTGGTTTTAATAGATAATCAAGCGCACTAAACTTAAAGGCTTTTATAGCATATTGATCGTAGCTGGTTGTAAAGATGATGGAGAAATTTACTACGGATAGTTTTTGCAACATTTCAAAACCGCTCATGTGCGGCATTTCAATATCTAAAAAAATTAAAATCGGAGTTTGCTCACTGATAGTTTTTAATGCGTCTGCTCCGGAATAGCAGATATCAAGAATCTTTATTTCCGGGCAATAACGTTCAAGCAAAGAAACCAGGCTTTCGCAACTGTAAGGTTCATCATCTATAATAATTGCGGTTATCATCATTAAGATTGTTATTAATCGTGAAACGTCAGGCGTAAACCTGAGATGCTGGGTTCTCATCTCCAACTTCTCACTTTTACACTTCAATCAGTTCTTTATAAAATATTTTTAAATGCACACGAGTGCCATTCGCTTTTCCATTTTCATCAATTAAATCTTCTATTGTAAAAAATGTTTGCTGATTAGAATTATTATTTAATAAACTCAATCGTTCAGTTGTAATTTTTAAACCCATTGATTTTTGTTTTTCCGAAGATTTGCTTTTTAATAATTCAGCCTGTTCTCTGCCAATGCCGCTATCAGTAATCAGGCAGCTTAAAAAGCTCTCTTCCCTGCAAAAATCAAAACTTAAAAAACCTCTTTCCTGCTTGTGCATTAAGCCATGCCAGATGGCGTTTTCTGCAAACGGCTGTAGTAATAATGGCGGAATAAAAATAGTTTCCACTTCAATGTTGTCCTGTAAATTAAATGCATAGTCAAATGAATCTTTGAAACGAAGTTTCTCCATGTCCAAATATAGTGTCAACGTTTCCAGTTCATCTTCTAAAGAAATAAAAGATTGTTTTGAATTGTTTAGCACCATTCGTATTAAACGTGAAAATTTTGTGAGATACTTTGATGCTTCGTCTGACTTATTTTTTAATATGAAACTGTTGATGGAGCTTAAACAATTAAAAATAAAATGCGGGTTCATTTGAGAGCGAAGGGCCTGCATTTCGAGTTCAGTGGCTCTGATTTGTAATGCTGATTGTTTTTTTTCATTTTCAATCTGTTCCATATTCAGGGAATATTGTAATCTGATTTTTTCCAGGCGTTCATTTTTTCGTTTTAAGTCTATCACACGATAAACAACACATCCTAATAGAACCAATACAATTACACCAGCTAAAAGAATATTTCGCAGCAATACATTTTTTTGAATCGCATCCGCTTTGAGCTTATTATCTTTTTCAAGCAGCGTAACTGCTTCAATTTGTTTTTTAAAGTCTGTTTGCTTTTTATAATTGGTCAATCTCCACAAAAACTGTTGATTTTTTACTGAATCATTTACTGAAATGTATTGTTGCATAAAAAAATAAGCGCTGTCATTTTTTTTAAAATGTTTATATAATTTAGAAAGCAACAGGTACTCCTGAAGTATATACGGTTTTACATTTGCCTTTTTTGCAATTGAGAAATCCTCACGCGCATACTTAAGCGCCTCTGTATAATTTTTCTTTTCTTCATACGTTTTTGCTGCATCCAGTAGAATTCTCATCAAATCCCATTGGTCATTTTCTTTTCTAAAATGATTAACAGGTCTTAGAAAAATACTGAGGGCGGAATCGTATTGTTTTTTAAGCAGAAGTGTTTCGCCATAACTTATTCTTGTCATTTGATTTGCCGGATCGATTTGCATGGCTTTTTGCAGATAATAAAGCGAAGAATCGGGGTTGTTCATCAGTTGATAAATTGCGCCTATAGGTTCATCAAAATAATTCCAATTAGCGGCATAATAGTTTATTCCATGCGTACTGGCATATTGCATACCCTGCCGGTAATAATCCAAAGCATCCGCATAATCACCTGCTGATCCATATAAATAACCCATATTTGCAAGGGCGGCCGCTATGCAAACATGGTCGCTCATATTTTGGCGTATAAACAAACTTTTGGTGCAGTATTCAAAGCTCCTCTCGTAGTTTCCCGTAGCTGCATACAAAAAACTCAACCATGCCCAGGCTTTACCTTCACCCTCGGGATAATCAAGTTTGGCGAGATAAGTAAGGGATTTTGTAAAGAAGGCAGTAGCTTCGTTAAAGTTGTTTTCAGAATAAAGTGTTTGGCCAAGCCATAGATTACACCACGCCTGCCCATTGTCATTATGGGTGCTATCGAAAATCTGTAAAGATTGCCTTAAATAGTTTTCCGCACTCAAAAAATTTTTCCTGTAAATTTCCGATACACCTAAATGCATGGTGGATGTTGCCAGACCTATTGTATAATTACTTTTTTTAGCATCACTATTTGCTTCCGTGGCCCACATTGAAATAGAATCGGGAAAAACACGTGGGGGCCACCAATATTCTTCGCTTAAGGCATTAAGGCAATTTACCCTGTTTATGCCTTGTGTAAATGGCAGCAGGTTTTTTAAGCTATCAATCTTTTTTCTTGCCGGATGCTGTGCAAACGCAATTGAGACAAATATCAGACTTATCGTAATGGTTAATATTCTTCTGCACTCCTGTAACACATTTTTTCGGTTAAGTGATTAAAACAGGTTCTAATCCTATCTGGAAATTTTATGATGGCTTTAAACAGTTCTTCTTAGGTTAAAGAAGTAGGGCAATTGTATTTCAAATCTAATAATTTCTTTGTGATTACCTGTCAATAATGAGCAT